>CAYNGW010000113.1:0-6771 GCA_964396955.1 uncultured Rikenellaceae bacterium
AGTAGCAAATTTCAAAAGTAAATAACTTCACATTTTAAATTACATATACTCACCCCCTTAATCCCCTTCTTTGCTTTAGCAGAGAAGGGGGGCGGGGGGATGAGTACGTGTAGTTTTATTTAAAACTTCCCTAATTTCAGTGTAACCATATAGCTCATTGTTCTGAGCGATTCCACATCTATACTGTATGATCCGGGTAATCCGACATCAAATGGCGTAGGCCATCTGTAAGAGGCTCCGACGGCAAGCCGCAGGAATCTTGTCAGGTTAAGTTCAACTTCAGCGGCAGGTTCAATAATAAGGAATGCCTGTGAGTCTTCCAGGAAATTCTCATTGAAATCACGTTCTTTGGAAATGAATGAGATCCCGCCAAATCCAAGCAGGACCGGGAATGAGAGATGCACCGGAAATCGGGGCAATAAGATTGGTTCAACATATAAACCTCCGTATCCTCCCGTGAGGAATACGTCCCTGTCTATCGATGGCTCGTAATGGAACTCATTCATAAATCCGGTAGCCCCCAGACCGATTCCCATTGAATGGCTGGCCATCCAGGAGAATCTTCCCCCGAACAGGATTGCATCCATATGATTGATGATAGAGTAACCTGTTGAAAATGAGCAGTATCCACCACCACCCCTGTCATGTCCCAACAGAGTCTTCATTTCCCGGTTTTTATAATACTGAAATTCAGGTTCAGGCTCCTGTGAGAAAGCAATCAGGGAAACCAGCAAAAGCATTGAAGCGATTAATATTGTCTTTTTCATTGTGAATTACTTTTATTTGACATTAGAAAACGTAAGAAACAGATATGCCGATATCAGCCGGCATTATTTTTACGAAAGCAGGTATTGATAATTCGACGTATGGTTTGATGTTGACACTGATTACGAGAGGAAAATCCCTGAACCTGTATTCGGCAGCAGCCCAACCATCGGCCCCGAATACCGGGCAGAACCTTTCATACTCAAAATTGTATCGCTCACCCAGGAATCCCAGGTGATCGGTAACTATGAATCCTGCATGCCCGCCATACCCCCAGGCAAAATACAGATCAGGTGAAATTTCAGAGATTACCGTTTCATAAATGATCCTGAGCACCGTAAGCTGTATTCCGTTATTATTGAACCCGAGCATTGCATTATAGTCAGTTTCACCATTGCCGGCCACAGACGGCACCTGGACGAAAATTCCACCCCTGAAACCGGTCCGGACACCTGCCTGCCTGTTGTAGAGCCCCTGTCCGGATGCTTCAGACGTCAATAAAATGATGACTGTTATAATTAAAAGGTATAGTTTCTTCATACTTATTATCTATTTTACTTTAATAATCCTCCCTGAACCGGAGATTGTCTGTTCTATTTCGGGATCCCCCTTCACGTAAATATTACCGCTTCCCGAGATAAGTCCGTTCAGGTAATTTTCGATGTTTGTATAGGCACTGCCAGAGCCTGAAATAATGACCGAGGCGGTTTGTGTAACCAGATCGCCGCCGTAAATTTTACCGCTTCCTGTTATTTTCAGGTGGGAAGCTTCGCACTCACCCGCGATTGATATGTTACCGGATCCGAAAATGACAATATCCGTATTCAGGCATACTATACTATTGACATCTATATCACCTGAACCTGTAACTTTTGCTTCAAAATCATTACAATCAATCAGTTCGGCAGATATATCGCCCGATCCGCTGTTTTTAAGAGATACGGTTTCTCCGGTCATCCGGTCGGCAATTAAGTCTCCCGATCCGGAATTGACAGCCCTTTTCAAAAGAGGAGAGGAAACCATAACAACAGGCCGCTCATTGTAATCAAGGCAGATTGTGGCAGGGCTGGTCCTTATTTCAAGACAATCATCGTAAACATTTGTTTCGATGTAATTCATAATATTCTGCTCTGCACTTATTGTAATACCAAATGTATCAGCCTGTTTGTATATTACATCAAAAGAGGTCGAATTTTCGAGCTGGTCAAACGATGTGATCCTGCGGTTTTCAAGCTCAACAATCCCGTCACCTTCGATGCACAGCAGATCCTTCAGGCAGGAAGTACATGTTATCAGGAATAAACCTGCAAATAAAAAGATTATCCTGTTTTTCATTGTTGAGAATTTAATGATGGTTTTGTATAAGGACATCAGAAAAGAGATGCAGTTGCACGCCTGAGGATTTATTTTAAATAAATATTTCCTCTTGTGGCATCGATCATTACTTTAATATTGCCCGGATTCCTGCCTACTGTACCAAAAGTCATGTATTCTTTTTTCTCCTCACTCAGGATCTTCTTTTCAAGCTTTACATCATTTTCAGGAAGAACAAGGAATGCATTTACATGCCTGATATCCAGGTTATAGGATATTGACTGGTCAAATGCCAGACTTATATCTGTATAACCCGAATTTATTGTAACCATTTCAATGCCCTTGCCGATAAGTTCAGCATCCAGGTCTCCGTATTTTGTAACCATATTGATCTCTTTTTGCAGCTCTTCAATCCTGATATCTGAGAAATATGAGTTACCTCTTATTGAGCTTACAGTCCCTATGTAGAATTCATCCCTTCTGGATTCGGTGATAATGTTCCCGGTTTTTTCAAGGTTGAATTTTGAGGAGATTGAAGTAATGGAAAGATCCCTTGATTCATCTATTTCAACCTCACAGAACGACGTGTTTAAACGGGCTTTTGTAATCTTATTTATTGTGGCATCACAAAACACCAGGTTCATGCCATTTGATTCGTTGAGAGAATTAGCCTTGAACGCTCCGTTTGAAAGGTTCAGCGAAAGATTTCCGGTATTGTTTTCCATATATACATCACCGTACTTGTTGGTAATCCTCATGTCTAGGTATTCCGGGGCATTGATAAAATAATTGATCCGGATCTTTGATTCATACGGGATCAGCTTGCTGGTCAATCCCTTGAAGCTCTCAAACAGCATGCTGATATTCTGCATGAAACTGGTACGAGCCCTTACCAGGTAGCTTGTTTCAGATATGTCTACATCAACTCCCCGGAACATCTTGTCCAGCCTGTCAAGATCGGATGCAAAAGCTTCAACTTCAGCTCTTATCTCTACCGAATCCTTGTTCCATGGAGTAATGTGAATAGTTCCGTATTTATTGTCTATTTCGAGAGTGGTTTCCTTGTTCACGGGTAAGGTTTCCCGGAAAGTCTTCTTTTCAGAAAATGCCTGTCCGTAAAGCAATCCCGCCGAAAGGAGGAATGTCAGGATCAGTGTTAATGATTTATATCGCATTGTCTTTATCTTTTTCAGAATTATTTTCATTTTGTCTTAAGATATCGAGCATATCTTCAAGGATATGCATTTTTATCCTGTAGTTATTAATAAGAGCTTCAATAACCTCCTGATTATCAACATTATCCCTGAGATCTTTTTTAATGTCTGCACAAATGCTGTCAAGCTGTGACAGATCATTTAAAAGCTCTTTCTCAATATCGGGGTGTCCTGTAAGCATTGGTGTTGCCTCATTGTACAGATCGTTGATGAGGTTATTATAGTAGATTTCACTTTCAACAAGTTCCGGATTGGTTTTCATGAGGAGTGCGTCAGCGTCTCCTTTGCTTAATATATAATTTTCTCTTTCCTTTCCTATATAGAAAAGGACAGCCGTGGTCAGTATTACAATTATCATTGCTGCAGCAGACAGCCATATGATAAGCTCACGTCTGTTATAATGCATGCTCTTCCTGATCCCTTTCCAGACATCGGGCGAGGGAGTGTACTTATCCAGTTCTTCCCTGTTTTTCCTGATAAAATCTTCCAGTCTATCCATAGTTTCAGCTTTTTGACAGAATGCTTCTTAGTTTTTCTTTTGCACGTGAATATTGTGATTTTGAGGTTGATTCTGTTATCCCCATTATCTGGGAAATTTCAGTATGATCGTACCCCTCAAGCAGGTAAAGTGTCAGTATAATTCGGTATCCGTCAGGCAGTTGTTCGATCCCTTTGAATATTTTATCTGTATCGTAGGTAATTTCTTCTTTTTCTTCTTCAGCAACCGCCGGCAGCGTCTCATAATAAACGAGTTCAGTCTTTTTCTTCCTGAGCTGATTTATGCACCGGTTCATAAGGATACTTTTCAGCCAGGCGCCGAAAGTTGACTCAAACCTGAAAGACGAGATATTCCTGAAGCATTCCGTAAATGTCTCCTGCAGGATATCTTCTGCATCCTCCCTGTTGTTCATCATCCGGTATGCCAGGTTATACATTGCTTTTGAATATTGTTTATATAGCATAAACTGTGCTTTGCTGCTTCCTTTTTTGCATTCCTCAATCAAAGGAGCATGAATATTGAAATCTGAACGGTCCACTTTAACTGCTTACCTGGTTATAAAGACAAGATGATGATTTGAGGGTTGCACTATTTTGATAAAATACCCATAATTTTTTTTCTTACCGGCAGTGCAATGAAAACATAAGCCAGTATTAAAACGCTTAATACGGCAGAAAATCGCATCAAATAATCACCATACATGACATATGGTGTCAGGGAGGTTTCTGAACTGATATCACCCCTGAGAACATCTTCGGTCCACCATTGAGTTTGCTGTGTCCGTTTGCCACGGATGTCAATAATGCACGAGATCCCTGTGTTTGCGGCTCTGGCAACCGGCCTTCGCGTTTCGATAGCCCTTATTGAAGCATATGACAGATGCTGTTTGTACCCGGAGGTGTTCTTCCACCATCCGTCATTTGTTATAATAAACAATGTATTTGCACCATTTCTCACATAATCAGCAACATAATTACCGAAAACTGATTCATAGCATATAATCGGGGCTGCAACCTGTCCTGTATTGGGATGTTTAAAGCAGGTCCTTTCCTCCTGGATCCCATAGCCCCATTTTGTGCCGCCAAGGTAGGGGACGATTCTGTTAATGAGCTTGCCTAGTCCTGCAGAGAACTGCATTTCGATGCCCGGCACCAGTTTTGATTTGTGATAGATCCCTTTCACTCCGCCGTGGTCAATCAAAAATGCGGAATTGAAATGATCATAAAAATAACCTGAAGAATCAATTTTTCTTGCGGAAAGAGAAGGTGTTTCCTGCCCCGGAGGATACAGCCTGAAGCTGACTAATCCGGAAATTATACCTGTTCCGGGGTGCTGCCCGGCAAATTCCCTTAGAGCCAGAATATATTTATTACTATCCATATCCTGCTCATTGACAGGGTCATCCACTGTTGTTTCAGATGTCAGCAGCCATGAGGTTTTCTCCGTGATGCTTCCCTCCGCCATATCAAGTGTTTTTTTCAGCTGCTCTTCAAAAGGCACTGAAAATTTTTCGATAAACGGATCAATATTTGGTTGGATTATCAGCACTTCACTTTCTCCAGTCTTGTTCTGTCTGATAGTATAAAACCTTGTTAGTGAGCTGATTGATGGAAAGAGTATCACTGCCAGCCATATCCATAGATATAGCATGTACCTGCGCTTCCGGTTAAAGAAATTTACGCAAAAAAGAGCCAGGAAAAGGTTCGATAACAGGATCCACAATGTACCGCCGGAAACCCCCGTAATTTCGTACCATTGTATAAAAAGAATATCTTTTGCGAGGCCATTGCCGAGGTTGATCCATGGTGAAAGCAGGATAAAATTCAGGGAAAGGAGTTCAAATGTAAGCCAGGATGAAATAAATGCTATTAATGCTGTAATAATTCCGGCCCGCATCCTTACAACATGTGCAAGCCACAGGATGAAAGCCATAAAGAACGACATTCCCGCTATGACAGTTATTGCCGCAGGGATGCTTGCTGCCCTTACCCATCCCACTGTCACGATATTAAATATGATGATACCGGGAAGGGTATAGGTAAAGCAAGCATTCCGGTTGAATTTTCCGGGATTTTCAAAAATATAATTCTCGATAAGGAAGAAAGGAACAAGGGAAACCAGGAGAATAAGTCCAGGGAACCAGCTTGTCCAGGCAAGACCTGCAAGTGTCCCGCCGCAAACGGAAAGAATGACCAGAACTGTCGGGTGCCAGAGTTTTCTTCCTTCAGACATATTCAGCAAATCAGCAAAATTAGCAGAAGAAGTGACAGCCGGATTTGATTTTAGTGTTCTTTTTGATTATTTGGTATGTTCACCACCTTAAAACGGCAGTTCATCCAATTTTTTCTGTCACTTATGAAAATGAATAAAAATAATATTGCTTTTTGTAAATAATTAGTATATTTTTACGCATAGTATTCGATTAGTAGAATAAAACCATTCCTGAATGAAACGCTACATTCTCGTTATATTCGCAGCATTATTTACTTTGTCCGTTTCCGGGCAGAAGCAGGAAGTGATTGCAAGCGCCGGCGGATATAATGAATCTGGCAGCATATCTATCAGCTGGACCCTCGGGGAAACAATTATCCCGACCTTTACCACGCCTACATTGATCCTGACCCACGGATTTCAGCAGCAGCTGATCGTAACAACCATTGAAGAAAATCTCCTTGAACTTGTTAATGTCACTGTCTATCCCAACCCGATCAGCGAAATACTGAATATCAGGTTTGAAGTGCCTCTTGACGGGGAAGTTGAGCTGTATATCCTGAATCAGCAGGGAAGCCTTGTTCTGACTGATATTATTGAAGCAACAACTGTTGAAAAACAGGTAAATATGCAGGAGTTACCTGCAGGTGTTTATTTCCTGAGACTTATTAAAGGCAAATTAAGTAACGTATATAAAGTTGTAAAACTTTAAGGAAGCTTTTACTGTCCAAAAGCAATTTTTCCATTCTTTTCATGGCTGCCCCTGAC
>CAYNGW010000114.1:0-6711 GCA_964396955.1 uncultured Rikenellaceae bacterium
GTACATTCTTCTATGGGATACGCATTTATCCGAAGCATAAAGATCTTCCTCACAAGCAGGATTTTTATCTGCTCCGGTGGATTGACTAAATATCAGTGGCTTTTCTGATAGCTTCTTTTTTGAAAACGAGGGCTGTTCTGGAAGGCAGATAAAGATACAGATAGAAGGGCGCGTTAATAGAGTGCCTTTCTGCTTTTTTGACAGAGGTGTAGATAGCTGACCTGTCTATACGGTCGAATCCCCCGAAAACAGGATCATCAGAATCAATTACGACCTTATACTTGCCTTTAACGGATATCCCGTATTCCGTGAAAGATAATACGGGGTGGAAATTGAACACTAATAACAGATCGCCCCTTGAGAATGCGATCACCTTATCATTATTATTTTCATATATTCTGTTAATATAAGGGGTGTCGAGTATCCTGAAGTCATGATGAAGCTTTATCATCTGCTGGTCGAAATTTGCCAGGTAATGATATTTCAGGTCTTTATTTTCGACAAGATGCCATTGCCGCCGTGCATATTTGTAACTCCAGTTGTTTCCTTCGCGGGGAAAGTCAATCCATTCCGGATGACCGAACTCATTTCCCATGAAATTCAGGTAACCGCCGGCTGATGTGCTGAAAGTTAACAGGCGGATCATTTTGTGGAGGGCAATACCGCGGTCAATTGTAAAACTATGGTGCCACTTTGTCATCCCCGTATACATCTCAGCATCAATCATCCTGAAAATAAGCGTTTTATCACCGACAAGCGCCTGATCATGTGATTCACAATATGATATGATTTTCTCTTCAGGCCGGTGCTGTGTAAGTTCATACATGAGCTTCCCCATGTCCCAGTTCTCATCAACAACCTCCTTGACGAGTTTAATCCAGAAATCGGGAACTCCCATTGATAATCTGTAGTCAAATCCGTAACCTTTCTTTGAGGTTTCAGCGGCAAGTCCCGGCATCCCGCTCATCTCTTCTGCGATCGTCAGTGCACCGGGTTTGAATTCATGAATCAATTTATTTGCCAGATACAGATAGACAAGGGCATCAACATCCTGCCCGCTGTCAAAATATTCATTATAGGAAGTAAAATTCTTTCCAAGGCCGTGATCATAATAGATCATGCTGGTTATTCCGTCAAACCTGAAACCGTCAAACTTATACTCCTCAAGCCAGTAACGGCAATTTGATAAAAGGAAATGAATTACATCATCCTTGCCGTAATCAAAGCACAGCGAATCCCATGCAACATGGCTTCTGCGTTCATTTAAATGGAAATACTGTCCCGGAGATCCGTCAAAAAGACCGA
The DNA here is from genome assembly GCA_964396955.1 of uncultured Rikenellaceae bacterium. Taxonomy (GTDB): domain Bacteria; phylum Bacteroidota; class Bacteroidia; order Bacteroidales; family VadinHA17; genus LD21. The sequence continues at coordinate 1,306 of CAYNGW010000114.1, forward strand.
GTCCTTCGTTTGTATTTTTAACTGAATGAGAATGAATCAGGTCCATTATAACTCTCAGTCCTGCCTTATGGGCTTTGTCAATAAGCTCCTTGAGGTCTTCCGGAGGCCCGAACCGGGATGAAGCTGCGAAGAAACTGGAGACATGATATCCGAATGATCCGTAAAAAGGATGCTCCTGGATAGCCATCAGCTGAATGGTATTGTATCCGGTACGGGCTATCATTGGGATGACATTTTCAGTGAATTCACGGTATGTTCCGGTCTTTTCCTCCTGTGTAGCCATTCCAACATGTGCTTCATAGATGACTGGAGTTGTGACTGCCGGTCTGAAATCGGCGATTTGCCATTTATAGTGTTCAGGCGGATTCCAGACCTGTGCGGAAAAGATCTTGGTTCTGTCATCCTGCACTACCCGCGATGCGTAGGATGGAATACGTTCACCCTTTCCTCCTTCCCAGTGAACTGATAGCTTAAAGAGATCTCCGTGATTCATGGCTTTTAACGGAAGAGTTATCTCCCAGTCCCCGTGCTGGTTGACCTTCTGCATCCTGTAATCCGGCTTTTCTTTCCATTCATTGAAAATGCCGGTGATAAATATATCAGTAGCATTAGGTGCCCATTCCCTGAATATCCATTTTTCACCGGTACAACGAAGTCCGTAATAATGATGTCCCAGCGCAAAATCACTAAGAGACTTGTTTCCTGCAAGATGTCTTTCTTTCTGAATGCATCTGCTGATACGGTCTTCAATAACACCCGTAAATGGCTTCAGCCAGGGATCGGCTGTGTAAAACTTCCCCGTGCTCATATGGTTCTGTAATTGGGTAACTGCCGATAAAAGTACAAAAACAAAATCATTATTTTATTTCATATCCCGGCGCTTTGTTAATTTTGCATGAATAGTGTCGTACCATGATTATTCATGAAGGTTATAAGGATATCAGACTTGACAATCCTGTTGTCACTCTCGGGATCTTTGACGGTGTGCATCTGGGGCACAAGGCCCTGCTTGATTGCCTTGTCTCACGTGCACGGGAAGTCAGGGGAGAATCAGTAGTCATAACGTTTCACCCTCATCCCCGGCTTGTACTGGATAAGAAAACCGAAGGGATCTCCTTCCTCTCAACCATGGATGAGAAAAAAATGCTTCTTGAAAAAACAGGGATTGATCACCTGGTCATTATCAAGTTCACCGGGCGTTTCAGCAAAATCAAAGCATATGATTTCGTTGAAAAAATACTTGTCGGCGAAATCGGGACAAGATATCTGATAATCGGACATGATCATCATTTCGGGTATCAGGGTGAAGGAAATTATAAAACCTTAGAAAATTGTGCCGTATCATCTGGTTTTATGGTTGAACAGGTACAGGGTTTCAAAGCTGCTGAGGGAACAATAAGCTCATCAATGATCCGCGATGCATTGTTAAAAGGGAAGATAGATGATGCAAGCAGGTGGCTTGGTTATGACTATTCATTGAAAGGAATGGTCGTTGAAGGGAGGAAGATAGGGAGAAGGATCGGGTACCCAACGGCCAACATCAAGCCTTGTGATCAGTTTAAGCTTATACCGGGCGACGGTGTCTATGCTGTTGAAGCTCAGATAGATAATAAGAGACTGCCCGGAATGCTCAGCATCGGAAAAAATCCCACAGTAAACAAAACGGCAGGTTCAAGATCAGTTGAAGTCCATATCTTCAATTTCAGGAAAGACATTTACGGAAAGAAGATTGTAATCATTTTCAGATACAGATTAAGGAACGAAAAGAAATTTGAAAGTACTGAACAACTTGCCGGGCAAATGGAGAAGGATAAAGAGAAAGCCATCAGATTGCTGGGATGAATGAAGACTTCTTTTTATTACCTTTGCACTCTCAAAACAGGTTAAATTATGGATTTAGTAATAGATAAAATGCAGTACAAGGTTAAAGATATATCTCTTGCCGGATTTGGAAGGAAGGAGATAGACATAGCGGAAAAAGAGATGCCGGGTCTTCTGGCCATCAGGAAAAAATATTCCTCTGAAAAGCCCCTGAAAGGAGCACGTATTACCGGTTCGCTTCACATGACTATTCAGACAGCAGTCTTAATAGAGACTCTTGTTGAGCTGGGTGCTGATGTACGCTGGGCAAGCTGCAACATATTTTCTACCCAGGATCATGCCGCTGCGGCAATCGCTGAAAGAGGCATTCCGGTGTTCGCCTGGAAAGGGGAAACTCTTAAAGAGTACTGGTGGTGCACTGCACAGGCACTCTCATTTCCCGGAGGCAAGGGTCCGACCCTGATAGTGGATGATGGCGGTGATGCATCTCTGTTCCTTCATCTGGGCTACAAAGCAGAGAACGATCCGGTGATCCTTGACAAGAAACCGGCAAACAGGGAAGAGGCTATTATCCTTTCAACGCTGAAGGAGATCCTGGTCAACGAACCGGGAAAATGGCACCGTGCTGTCAGTGAGCTTAAAGGGATATCGGAAGAAACAACCACCGGGGTCCACAGGCTTTATCAGATGCTGGATAACAATGAATTGCTGGTCCCGGCAATAAATGTCAATGATTCGGTGACAAAATCAAAATTCGATAATCTTTACGGATGCCGTGAATCGCTTGCAGATGGCATTAAAAGGGCTACTGATGTGATGATCGCAGGCAAAGTGGTTGTGGTATGCGGATACGGGGATGTGGGAAAAGGATGTTCAAAATCAATGAGAGCATACGGCGCCAGGGTGATTGTTACTGAAATTGACCCGATCTGTGCCCTCCAGGCATCAATGGAAGGATTTGAAGTCAAGCCCGTTGAGGATACTCTTGATGAGGGGAATATTTTTGTTACAGCCACCGGTAACAGGGACATTATTTCCGTTGAGCACATGAAAAAGATGAAGGATCAGGCAATTATATGCAATATCGGCCATTTTGACAACGAGATCCAGGTTGACGCCCTGAATACCCTGAAAGGCATCGAAAGGCTAAACATAAAGCCGCAGGTGGATAAATATATATTCCCTGACGGGCATTCTGTCTTTATCCTTGCCGAGGGCAGGCTTGTAAACCTTGGTTGCGCAACAGGCCATCCTTCATTTGTCATGAGCAATTCATTCAGCAACCAGACACTTGCTCAGATTGATCTCTGGAAGAACAATTATAAGATCGGCGTATACAGGCTTCCGAAATATCTTGATGAAGAGGTTGCAAGGTTGCATCTTGACCAGCTTGGAGTGAAGCTGACAAAGCTTACAAAGGAACAGTCAGATTATATAGGAGTACCTCAGGCAGGACCGTATAAACCGGATCATTACAGGTACTAGAAATACATGTACCCATCCCCCAACCCCCTTCCCTGCTGAAGCAAGGAAGGGGGCTTATTTTGTTATAAATGAAGGGGGTGAGTACATGGTGACGCTAGTCATTCCACACACTCAGATACCTTCCGTCGAAACGGGTTTTGTAGTTTTTCAAAGGGTATTGTCCCGGACCTGATGTTGGAGTTCCAAATGCTGAGAGGGCATAATATGTGCTGCATTTCGGACAGACAGCCTGAGTAAAATCAACATTTACCTTAATGCTGAGGCCGTTCACTGCATAGTCATGAGGACAAGTCCGGTCGTATGCATTGAATTCATCCGGCAACGATCTGTAGATAATAATACCGTTGTTATCATAACCCGCTGCCCGGCTTCCCCAGTTATTAGTCTGGGAAGTTACAATAACATGATTGCCGATTGCTGCAAGATCTGAAAAAAGTATGTCTCCGGTAATATCCATGTCGAAACTGATATAGACATCAGGGATCACATCATTTTTATTTCTTTCACAGGAAACCAGCAAAAACAATATGACTGATGAAATAAAAAAAAATCTTATTTTTGATCCTGTTGCCATCCCGGCATGATTTAGGTACAAAATTAGCATTACGCCGGGATATGTAACGGTACTTATCCTTGTTTATTATAATTGCAATAAAATGAATCAATTGTCAGTAATAAAGTACTTGTCAGCGGTCTTAATTTTTTTGCTGGTTGTTTCTGTTTGCGATGCATTTCCGGTCGTGAAAAATACCATTCCCGGAGATGGGAGTGAAATGGTCAGTGCTCCTCAGTCAAGGAAAAAGAAGGCAAAGGTAAAGAAGCCAATGAGTACTGAAAAAGCTCAGAAAGAAGCCGATGCCAGGGATCAGAAGCGAAGAAAGGATTCCGAAAAATATATAAAGGAGAACCAGAAGAGGTCAATCGAAATACAAACACCTGAGGTTCAGGCACGTATGAAGCAAAATGTCAAGGATGCAAATGTCCGGTACAAGGCGAAGAAGAAAAACACTACAGCCAGTACCAAAAAGGCCGGGAGGAAGTACAGGTAGCATTGGTTTTTATTCCTTGTGTATGTAAACCACTAATTTTCAGCATTATTTTTGTTTTTATTTTAAAAATTTATTATATTTGTGAATGAAGAGTTCCGGAAACCCCGGAATTCTTCTCTTTTTTAAATTGCTTAAGAGAAAAATGGCAGAGGTTTTATATGTAACCGAAGAGGGTCTTCAGAAGCTTAAAGAGGAGCTTGATAAGCTCAGGATTGATGAGAGACCAAGGATAGCCAGGCTGATAGCTGATGCCAGGGATAAGGGCGACCTGAATGAAAATGCCGAATACTCCGCAGCCAAGGAGGAGCAGGCTATGCTTGAAATGAAAATTGCCAAGCTTGAAGATCTTATCTCAAGATCAAGAGTTTTAGATGAATCTAAAATTGATTCTAAAACTGTCAGGATATTGAACAAGGTAAAAATCAAGAATAAAGATAATAACAGCGTGATGGAATATCAGCTTGTTCCTGAAAGCGAGGCTAATTTCAAGCAGGGGAAAATTGCCGTAAGCTCACCTATTGCACAGGGACTTATCGGCAGGAAAGTGGGGGAGATTGTACAGATCAAGGTCCCTTCAGGGATCATTCAATTTGAGATTATTTCTATCTCGGTGTAATACACAGATCATGGCAACAATTTTTACAAAGATCATTAATGGGGAGATACCCTGTTATAAGATCGCTGAGGATGACAGATATTTCGCATTTCTTGATATCAATCCTCTGAAAGCCGGACATGCTCTTGTTGTCCCAAAGCAGGAAACAGACTATTTTTTTGATCTTGATGATGATCAGCTGGCAGGACTGATGATCTTTTCGAAAAAAGTAGCAAGAGCCATTAAATCAGTCATCCCATGCAACAGGATAGCCGTAGCAGTTGTGGGACTTGAAGTGCCGCATATTCATGTGCACCTTATTCCTATGGATACGATGAATGATGTGAACTTCAGAAATCCAAAGCTTAAATTCACTCCGGAGGAATTTAAAGAAATCTCGAAAAAAATAAGAGACAGAGTACAGCTATAAAAACGTTAACAATAATATGATCATTG
>CAYNGW010000115.1:0-4509 GCA_964396955.1 uncultured Rikenellaceae bacterium
TATCCACTTTCTGAAGATGCCGGTTAAAAGCTTCGATATCCTTATCGATATATGATTTTATGCCTTCCCTGAAGACCAGTAATCCAAGTTCTATATTATCAAAAAATTCGTCAATCTTGATAATCAGGTCTTTTGTCGTTCTTTTAAAAAGGGCCATTTTGGTTATTGGTTATGTTTCTTCTTCAAATATATAAAACTATTGCTTAGTGTCAGACTAATACTTGGAGATTCCTCACTTCGTTTGGAATGACATATTCTGGGATCTAAATTTCAGAATTCAATGATCTTTTCAATCCTGTAGCTTCTGAGATACTGTTTAAGGATCACCTGGATATCGCTGTTGTCAGGTGCAGGCTTAATGCAATCATGGACCGCTGAGAGGCCAAATCCCATATCGTTGATATTAAAGTATCCGTATCCTGCATATTTCCCGTTTATCACCTTTACGGCGCACTTTTCTTCTTCATCACGTCCTTTATCAATTATAAAAAAATTACGGCGTGAAAACACAAATTCATCAGCTGCCTTGCATGCTCGTTCATTGTAAATCTCAGGTGTTTCCTTACCGCAGCATGCTCCTTTGCAGATACCCACATGATACTGGAAGCAAGCTTCATCAGTCTCATATAAGCCGGCAAACTTCTGGCACAACTCATAATTTTCAACAAGTCCGGTGAGCCTGGATTTTGCCCTCTCCCTTGAACTGAAAACCGAAAGGGGATTATCACCTGAATTTGTCTGTCCGAACCTGAAATTCAGATAACCTTTTTTGTCCGTGAAGCTGAAAATCGCCCATTGAAATCCTGATCTCCTCTGTGCCCTGTTGTACAAAGGCTTATTTTCTTTTATTTCAAATGATTCCCTGAGCAGCGCAACAAGCTCGCTTCCAGTGACCTCCCAGTCAATATCGGCAATCAGGTCGCGCATTTCCATGGACCGGTTGGTTGTGTTGTTTGAAAGATGCGTGCTTATCCTTTGCTGAAGATTCCGGCTTTTGCCGATATAAATAAGCTCGCCGCTCTCATTGTAGAAGTAATAGATACCGGGTTGGTCGGGAATTAAGTCGATTTTTGATATATCCAGCCCCGGGTTCAGTTTTGATAACCTCGTATTTCTTATAAGATTTGACCGGTTTCCATAGACCTCCCTGTCTTTTTCCAGCAGCATTTCAAACAGTTTCACAGTTGCAAGAGCATCTCCTGATGCCCTGTGCCGGCCGTTTATCTCGATCTTCAGATCCCTGCAGATATTGCCGAGGCTGTATGACCTGTGCCCGGGAAACAGTTTCCTGCTGAGTGTAACAGTATCAATGATCTTCCGCCTGAAATTAAATCCCAGCGACTTGAATTCCTGTCGTATAAATGAATAATCGAACCTTGCGTTATGAGCAACAAATGCCCTGCCCCCGGTAAGTTCAACAATGGTTTTTGCTATCTCGTAAAATCTTGGGGCATCCTCAACCATCTCATTTGTGATCCCCGTCATGTTTGTTATAAAATAGGGAATGCTTCTTTCAGGATTGACGAGGGTTGTAAATTCACCTGTAATCTTTTCACCATCATGCAGATATACAGCAATTTCAGTTATCTTTTCTAACCTGGCACTTCCGCCTGTAGTCTCAATATCAATTATTGCATACATTAACTGATGTCCGCTGAAAGTAAACAACTACGAATATAATCAGATTTGAGGGGAGAGTGTTTATTTGTTTGTATTTTTGTTGGCATAATTTTAGTGTATAATGAATGAGTGCTACGGTAAGAAATTCATCCTGAACGGGAAGCTGCAGTCATCGGATTCCTTCGACAATTCGCTTGTATATGATGGAGATTCAGTTTATGAGGTGATCAGGATGGCAAAAGGTTATCCGGTATTCTTTTATGATCACATGGAACGCCTGGTATCAAGTGCCAGACTGCAGAGGAAAAAAATGCTTGCTGATTCCATAGCTCTTAAAAAAGACATTATCAACCTGACCAAGTGGGACAAAAAGAAGGAAATGAATCTGAAGATCGTCTTTAACTATAATAAAGGTTCAGAAAATTACCTGGTCTATTTCATTGGACCTATCTATCCTTCCGCAGAACAGTATAAAAAAGGTGTAAAGGGAATTCTTTTCTACGGTGAACGGAAGGACCCTGCCTCCAAAGTGATTAATCATAAACTGCGGTCATCCATATTTCACAAGCTCATCCTGGACGGAGGTTACGAAGCATTGCTGGTCAACGACAGAGGCCAGATAACCGAGGGAAGCAGGTCAAATATATTCTTCATAAAGGGAAATACCCTGGTTACAGCTCCCGACAGCATGATCCTCAGCGGGATTACAAGAAAGCATATTCTTGAAATATGCCTTGAGAATAACATCAGGGTCAGTATGGAATGTGTCAGGGCTGAAAGGATCACAGAGTACGATGCAGTATTCATGACAGGAACATCACCGCTGGTACTTCCTTTTAATTGCATTGACGATAAACATTTCAATATAAGGATACCGGTAATTGAAACCCTGCGGAGACTATATATTCAAAAGGCAGAAGAGAGCATTAAAAGCTTCATATCCGGTTAATATCCCCGGCAAAAAATTAATTAAGAAATAATTAAAATCATCAGTATATGGCAAATATCAGAAGACTTAAGAAAGACATTGATTCGCAGATCTACGGCGTGATATCAGATTGTTTTACCTTTTCAACTTTATATCCCGAAGACAAGCCTGAGGAAGTAACCGGCATAATTTCAGATGCAGTCAATTTCAGGAATGAACTGATGCACAAGGTAAACAATCCTTCACGGGAAGCAGGTCCCAAAGGTATAAAGGTTCATTATCAGATGGTTAATAAAGAACTTATTGCCGGTGCTGATAAGCTTTTTGAACGGCTCAGTTCTGTATCGAAGAAGAGAAAGAAGTAAAGTGCCTGTATATGTTTGTACCGCAGACCATGCAATTCCCTTTACGGTCAAGGTTCTGCAGCTTTGTGTGATAGTGTGATCTTCTGGTAACGGTCTTTCCGCATTTCGGACAAAGTGTATTCTGACCGGCATCAGTCTCCATGTTTCCCACATATACATAGCTCAGGCTTTTTGAAGCGATGTCTGCCAGCCTCTTTAATGTCTCAGGCGGAGTTGAAGGGTCTTCCCTTTTATACATCGGGAAATACCTGCTCAGGTGAAATGGAATATCTTTTCCAAGTTCACCCGCTATCCATTCAATCTGAACTGCCATTTCCTTTTCATCATCATTCTGGCCGGGGATGATAAGAGTTGTGATCTCCAGATGCTTCCCCGACCTGGCGATCTGCTTCAATGAACTTTTGACTGGCTCCAGATCAGCCCCTGTCAGCCTCCTGTAGAAATCATTATTAAACGCTTTAAGGTCAATGTTGAAAGCATCAGTGAATGATATGATCTCCTCCAGGGGATCCCTGTTGACATAACCGTTGCTTACCATCACTGTCCGCAATTTCTTTTTCCTGGCTTTCAGGGCAACATCCCTGATGAATTCAAACCAGATAACCGGTTCGTTATATGTGAAAGCGATACCTATGTTGTGTAAAGCGGCGTGAGCATCACTTATGATCTTTTCAGGATCAGTCTTTGAAACATAACCAGAAGAAACACGCTGGGAGATAGTGTAATTCTGGCAAAAATCACAATGCATATTGCATCCGTAGGATCCCAGCGACAGGATATTGGTGCCCGGATAGAAATGATACAGAGGCTTCTTTTCAACAGGATCAAGCGAGTATCCTGAGAGAACTCCGTAGGTAAGAAGCTCAATTGACTCTCCTTTGTTCCTCCTTACTCCGCATATGCCCGTTTTGCCTTCTGCAATCTTGCATAAATGGGGACATATCAGACATTCGATTTTATCTTCATATTTTTTAAAGAGTGAAATCATGGCTTTATTACGGGATTCTGTAAAAATACTAATATTAACCCGTATCAGGAAAATTAATACTCACTTAATTATTATGACAGAGGGAGAACGGATAATACAAAACATGTTGTGTGAAAACGAACCATATACTTAAAATTCTTCATCCTTTACTTCACAGGGGATTCCGTTCAGATCGGCAAATACAACTATTTCATTTTTAACAGGTTCAATTATTTCATGATACGATAAGCCGAAACGAAACCTGATCTTGCTGCGGTTTTTTATTTTGAAGCTGATACTCAGCGGGTATAACTCAATCTTTTCAACATCTGTCGACTTTATTTCAGCCGGAGGTAAAACCGAATACTGTTTCAGGACAATTTTTCCGGCTTCTGTACTGATATATTTCCTTGTCCTGCCTGTCCCGGCAAGGATCTCATAAATGCCAAAGAATACAAGAAATAATATCGTAATCCACAGGGTTCTGTCAGCTTTTACTGACTGGATATTAAATATTGCCCAGTATAAAGCGATAACAATGCAAAGGACACCCAGCACAATCTGGAATACCCTGGTTAATCTGGAACTATCCTTCGGTTCAAGATGAAATAACTTCTTCTCCATTTCTG
>CAYNGW010000115.1:4609-6584 GCA_964396955.1 uncultured Rikenellaceae bacterium
CAAAATAATGCTATTTTTAGATACTTCTAATTTAGGAATAATAAATGAGCTGATCCCAATAACGATATTATGAAACGCAATTACTACCTCGTCGTCCTTATCTTCCTGATTTTCTTTGCTATATCATTTTTAACAAACATCCCGGGTGCAATAAATCCTAATGTCAGTGACAGCTTTACCCTGACCGGGACTCTGACTGGAATGCTCCCTTTCTCATTCTTTATTGCATATGCCCTGATGTCAATTCCTTCGGGAATGATCATTCAGAAATTCGGTGAAAAGAAATGCCTGGTGGCCGCCTGGATCCTGGCTTTATCCGGAGCACTTCTCTTCTCTCTCTTCCCGGTATTTCCTGTATTCCTATGTTCCTTATTCATGATTGGTTCAGGTATGGCGATTTTACAGGTTGCTATATATCAGTTGTTACGGGTTACAGGCAGGAATGACGGTGCTCTATCTGACATTAGCTTATATTCTGAGCCTTAGCTTCTGGGCAAAACCAATTATAAAGAATGCAACAATAAAAAGTACTGATCAACATTAATATTAACGTAAATGAAAAGAATATTAATTATATGTAATACACTTATTATAAGTGTATTATGTTTCGGACAGGAATATCCTGCGCCGATGAAAATGAAGGCTGAAATGACTGAGATCTGGGATCCCGAAGTTGCAGTTGTAGTACCTGGAGAAAAGCCGGGAATGCCTCCGTCAGATGCAATAATACTTTTTGACGGTACCGATCTAAATAAGGAATGGGTCGACAGCAAAGGGAATCCTTCAGGATGGAAGATAGAAGACAGCGCAATGGTATGTGTTCCGGGTGCAGGTGAAATCAGAACCATACGTAAGTTCAATGATTTTCAGTTGCACATCGAATGGAGGACACCTGCAGAAGTGCGGGGTGAAAGCCAGAACAGAGGTAACAGCGGTGTTTTTCTACAGAGGCTTTACGAGGTTCAGGTGCTTGACAATTATGATAACAGAACTTATCGTAACGGGCAGGCAGGAAGTATCTATAAGCAGTATGTCCCGCTGGTGAATGCCTGCAGAAAACCGGGAGAGTGGCAGACTTACGATATAATATATACAGCGCCCAGATTTGCCTCTGACAGCACTGTTTATTTTACTCCACCCAGAGTAACTGTACTGCACAACGGAGTACTGATACAGAATAACGTCAGCCTGAGGGGTCCTACATCGTTTATAGGATTACCTGAATATTCCGTTAAAAAGCATGGTCCGGAACAGCTAATGCTACAGTATCATGGTAGCCCTGTCGCGTACCGAAATATCTGGATAAGAGAACTATAGTGAGATTTATGACAATTTAACGACCACTTTACAGATGATTAATACAAATTATGAGGAAATTATTAAATTTACGTATCAATTATAACCTATTATATCCAACTTATAAATATCTGACATATGAACGAAAGTTCAAAGAACATAACACGCCGTTCGTTCATTGAAAGGACCGGCGCTGTTGCCGCAGGGTTGACAATTCTTCCCGGCACTGTTATAAGCGGATTTGGACACAGGGCTCCCAGTGACAAGCTCAATATCGCTGTAGTTGGCATCGGAGGAATGGGTAATTCAAATCTGAAAGCAGTGAAGGGAACAGAAAATATTGTTGCACTCTGCGATGTAGACTGGAATTATGCAAAGAAAGTATTCGCTGATAATCCCGATGCTAAACCATACTGGGATTGGCGAAAGATGTATGACGAGATGGGTAAATCAATCGATGCAGTTATTGTTGCAACAGCCGATCATACTCATGCAATCATTGCTTCACACGCAATGACCCTGGGAAAACATGTTTATGTCCAGAAACCCCTGACACATTCGGTTTATGAATCAAGGTTGCTTACCAGACTTGCCGCCAAATATAAAGTGGCAACACAAATGGGTAACCAGGGTTCTTCAGATGAAGGTGTAAATCTTATTGTTGAGTGGCTTAATAACG
>CAYNGW010000116.1:0-3099 GCA_964396955.1 uncultured Rikenellaceae bacterium
GGGAAAAAGCTCCTCACTGGGCCGAAAACAACTTTGCAAGCTTTTCAAGAAGTTCAAACGGAAGCTTTGTGGGTGATGCAATCCGGGCATCCTTGCTGTCCCAGCACCGTATCTCAATCTGTTGTCCGAAATCCCGTTTACCCTCATGGATACCTGTGACTCTGTCCTCGTGAAGTATTGCAAGATACTGAAAAGCACCGGAGTTTTTAAGGAGCCGTTCAACGACCGCTGTTGCCTTGCGGACAGTCTCAATGCGTTCCGGCGTTGCTTCACCTATGACACGTGCCGATAAGGCTGGTCCAGGAAATGGTATCCTGTCGAATGATTCCGGCGGAAGACCAAGCGCCTGTCCGATTTTTCGCACACCATCCTTGCGGAGCTGTATCAGGGGCTCAATAATTTTGTATCCGAAGGCTGCCTGGGGATCTATGCCAAGCTGCTCGAAAACATTATGCTGACGTTTTATACCTGCCACAGTCTCATCCACATCGGTGAGGATAGTTCCCTGAAGCAGATATTTTGCCCCGCTTTCCCTGACAATTTTTCCGAATACGCTTTTGTAGAAAGTCTGAGTTATGGCTTCCCGTTTTTCCTCCGGATTTGTTATTCCTTTGAGGGCAGAAAAAAATTCATTCCGGGCATCAACAACGGTTACCTCCACGCCGAGTTTTTTAAAAAATCCGGCAACCTGTAAAGGTTCTCCCTCTCGCATCAGTCCGTTGTTGATAAACACGGTCTTAAGATTCTTTCCCAACGCCTGATGTCCGAGCATGGTAACCACCGATGAATCCACGCCTCCGGAAAGAGCATTGATGGCTGTTCCGTTTCCTGCGATGTTTCTTATTTCACTGACCTTCTCATTTATGAATTGCGAAGGATTTAATTCCTGCGGGGTAATTTCTTTAATCATTTGATTATTTGAGATTTATGAGTAGCAGATAAATACAAAATCAGGGATCATTGAAAGCCTAAAGATATGATTTAGTATTAAACAGACAGGATGGATAACAAGAAAATTTCAAACCGGCAGTGAACACATTCAGGAACGCATTGGTTCATCCATTCCGATTCGATCATTCATTTTTACCATTCAGGTGCATGTTTCTGCCATTCTGCATTTTTATTTTTCATGGGTGCAATTCATGATTTTATTTTGGATAAAATTTAATGTTCAAACAAAAAATTAATTATCATGAAAAACAATCTTCTATTAAGAATTGCAGGAATTATATTTCTGGCAGGCATTATTTTTTCCGGACCAGTATTTGGACAAAGCGAAAAAGGGGTGGTAAATAAATACATGAAAGAGTTACCTCACGGCAGACCTGACTTCAGTGATGGTCCTCAAAAATACAGGATGACAGCTGTATATACAAACAGGGACCTGTATGGCAATTTCACCGGAAAGACAAAAGTTACCGGTGATTATACCTGCGGACTGGAAAACGGAATGGCATCCTGGAATAATGTATCGATCGCCAATTCAAGCAGTTTTTCAGAATCCTTTCCTGAAGGTGTAAAACAGGAATATATGGAAAACATGAAATATCTTCCTGCGAAAGGATTACTTGAAGAACAGGCATTTAGTAATTTTCCTGAAAACCCGGAAAATGTTTTTGCCCGGAACCTATTATGGGACATGGCATGCATTGAAGGATTTGCATGGGAATATTCTGACTCATTAGAGCTGAACAGGAAATACATTATACCTGATATCAAGGGGGAATTTGAGATGGCAGATATAGGGACATATAATCACACTGATATTCAGCTCTGCTGGACGGGCATTTCATATTTAAATAAAGAGATGTGTGCAGTGATTGAATACAGGGCAATAGATAACAGGATTAAATTGAAAATGGATCAGATGAATACCAGGGGAACAGAGCAATACTGGGGAACAACCTGGATATCGCTCAGGACCAGGCAAATTGATTATGCAGAAATGTACAGTGGCACGATACAGGAAATTGAGCTTAAAGGTTCCAGGGATAAGTTCCTGGCAAAGACCATCAGGGTGCTCTGGGTTGAAAGAATTAAATAAAGAACCTGTAAATTTGCTGTGATGAAAAGAATAGGTTTAGAGAAGTTACTCGATCAGAAAAAGCCGTTATCGCATATACTTTATATCCTGATAACCCTGGTGACTGTGTCGTTGATTGCTCTTAAAAACAGAGATTCATTTTCCATATATAAAGCATTAAACTTCTTTTTCCTGGGATTGATCCAGCTGGAGCTATTCATTTTTGCTGCAAGGATGATATTCAGGAATTTTGATACCAGCATACCCGGAAAGGAATTTACGAAGATGATCCTTTTACGGTTTCTACTGTTCATTATCATGTGTTTTATAGCAGCGCTTATTATTATTCTGCTCTTCAACTTTGTTTTGACAATAAGTAAAGGAGGCGATGGATCATCTGTTATTGGTAACTTTTTTAAGTATGAATTCAATCAATGGTTCAAATCCACATTGGCCGGACTCTCCGTTGGCGCCATTATCTTTATCGTAATACAATGGCAGGATGCCCTTAAAAGGGAGCAGAAGCTCAGGGAGGAAAACCTTGTTTTTCAGAACGAAACACTTAAGAATCAGGTTAATCCGCATTTCCTTTTTAACAGCCTGAATACACTTTCCTCACTGATCAGCAATCAGCCTGAAGCTGCTGACAGGTTTGTAAGCAGGCTGGCTTCAATTTACAGGTATATCCTTGAAAACAGCCAGAAAGATAAAATTTCGCTTGCGTCAGAACTGGAATATATAAGAAATTATTCTGATCTTCATAAAACAAGGGATGAAGAGAAAATCATTCTCACAATAAATGCCACTGATACCTCAAAGTTTGAGATTATTCCTGTATCGCTTCAGATACTCATAGAGAATGCAATAAAGCATAATAAGGCAACAAGAGAAAATCCGTTGATAATTGATGTTTTCATTGAAGGCCGGCATGTTGTTGTAAAAAACAATCTTCAGAGAATGGCCATGCAGATGGAATCGACAGGAACCGGGCTGAAAAACCTTGCCGAACGTGTGAGGCTGATTACGGGCAGTCCTCTTATTATTGAAGAAACAGGCGATTATTTTATAGTTAAAGT
>CAYNGW010000116.1:3199-6581 GCA_964396955.1 uncultured Rikenellaceae bacterium
TTACGGGCAGTCCTCTTATTATTGAAGAAACAGGCGATTATTTTATAGTTAAAGTGCCATTATTATGAATATTCTGATTGTTGAGAATGAAATTCCGGCCGCTGACAAGCTCATCAATATTTTGAAGAATATTGATAAATCAATAACCGTTCTGGGTGTTACCGAGACCGTCGAAGAAACGATAAACCGGTTACAGGAGACACCGCAGCCGGACCTGATCCTGATGGATATCCAGCTCGATGACGGACTTTGTTTTGAGATCTTCGAAACCATTAAGGTTGACATCCCTGTGATCTTTACAACAGCCTATGATGAATATACGCTTAAGGCATTTAAAGTGAACAGTATAGATTATCTTCTTAAACCAATTGATGAAGAATCTCTTAAGGCAGCTCTGAAAAAATATAAAAAACTGTATGCCGACAATGATCCGTTTAGAAAAGATTTTAAACAGCTTCTGTATGAATTCAGAAATCAGTATAAATCGAGGTTTCTTGTAAAGATCGGCGAGAAATACCGGTCAGTTCCTGTTTCAGAAATAAGTCATTTTCATATCCTGGAACGCAATGTCTTTCTTAATGATTCCCATGGTAAAGATTATGGCGTTGATTATTCCCTCGAACAATTGCAAAACATGCTCGATCCGCGTAAATTTTTCAGAATCAACCGGGAATGCATTGTAAATATAAATGCCATCGAAACAATGTATACTTATTCCTCGAGCAGGCTGCGGTTAACACTTAAGAGCGGGCAGACAAAAGAAGAGTTTGTTGTCAGCCGTGACAAGGTGCCGGAATTCAAGAAATGGATCGACGGGTGATAACTGTCTATTGCTTATCGTAAGCCGCGGTAGTCTTCATCTCTCCTCCATCCATAGAAGGCATTACGGATTCCACCATGAGTACTTTACCGTTTTCAGTCAGTTTCCAGGTTTCCGAAGATTTCATCTCTCCCATATCGGAATTCATTGTTGACGCGATCTTGATTGATGATTTATCTTCAGACCATGTGACAACCGATTTACGTATCATATCCATAAAACCCTGATTTTCACATGTGTTGCCATCAAGTGTGTATTTGGCAGATGTTTTCATCTCTCCGCCATCCATACCCGGTTGAGTGCTGTCGATAGTAAGATTATTTCCTTGCTGCGTAACAACCATCGATGTTGCAGCAAAACTGAACGGAGCGTCTCCGAGATTACTTTTAGATTCATTAAGTTTCCAGCTGCCTGAGAAATTAGCCTGGGCAAAGATCATTGCTGAGGAAAGCAGAAAAACACAGGAGATGAATAGCCTCCTTGAATCCGTAGAACAGTTAGTTTTCATAGTTGTTTTTTTAGTTAGGTAAATAATAAATATGGGACAATCTTAAATCTGTTTTTATTCCCAAAGATAGATGAAAAATATTAATAACTTGTTACTGCGACCATATTTTAGGCCTCCTTTCCCAGCGATGCTTCTCAAGTTGTTTCATCAGAGCAGGATCAAGTGGTACTGCATCGCTGGCTGCCATATTTGACATAACATGTCGCGGTTTCCGCATTCCGGGAATGATGGTACTCACTGTCGGCTCTCCAAGTATGAAACACAAAGCCATCTCCGACATGGTCATCCCGCCGGGGACCAATGGTTTAAGAGCATCTGCATGATCTACTGTGGAATTCAGGTTCTCAGGAACAAAGTAAGTGTTCCTCCAGTCGCCTTCCGGCCATTTGCTTTCCTTTGTCAGGGTTCCGGTCAGGGAACCTTCATCAAACGGAACCCTTGCGATAACGCCCACATTCATTTCGCGGCAGGCTGGAAAAAGCTCATCTTTGGGATTCTGATCAAAGATGTTAAAGATCACTTGGACACTATCGATAAAACCGCTCCTTACCGCTTTGACACCGTTCCACGGTTCCCACCTGTTAAGACTGAGCCCAATTGCATGAAATAATCCCTGCGCCTTAAGGTCAATCATTTTCTTAATACCGCGGTCATCCTCAAGCCAGATGTCCTCCCAGGTATGAAACTGCATAATATCGTAGGAGCTGAGACCTGCATTCTTAAGGCTTTTTGTAACATATTCCTCGATATGGTCGGGGGGATAGCAATCTTCAAGTGTATATTCAGGTCTTGCCGGCCATTTGAAATTCCTTGGAGGGATTTTTGTCGCGGTAAAGAGCTTCTTTCCCTTGTTAACCCTGACAATCTGACCAAGCAGACTTTCGCTTTTACCTGCACCATAACCCCAGGCTGTGTCAAAGAAGTTGCATCCCATATCCACAGCCAGCTGAAGTGAATTGAATGATTCCTCATCATCAGAGCCGGTCCATCCGGCAATGCCCCACATTCCATAGCCTATTTCGCTGACATTCCAGTTTGTTCTTCCAAGTTTGCGATATTTCATGATTATCGGTTTAATTAAATAACTCTTTTTTCAACAACAATTGTACAGTCCGTCGCAAGCGCAGCTATTACGCCAACGGCAGCGAATATTGGAGCCAGAACAGCTCCGATTGCCCCTATTGTTACCGGAAATTCCACAATCGTATCGTCCTTGTCATTCTTAATAATGATCCTTCTTGCATTGCCTTCCCTGATGATCTCTTTTATTTTAGCCATAAGGTCATCACCTGAGACTCTGAAAGATTCCTGATTGGATTGATTTTTGTCTGCCATTTCTTTAATATATATTTAATTATGTCTTAATAGCTGCCTCTGGAATTCGTATTTTTCAAAATTAAGAAAATCTTATTTATTACCGGGTGGTTCGCGCTACTGGTCCTTTCAAAATGATTTCTTTAATATGGAATACTATTGTGTGTGGTGGTCTTCTTCAGAAACCAATATTGATAGTCAAAGTGCATGGTTTCGGTTTATATCTATCAATAATGTTGACATAGGAAGAAACAGCTGGCGGAAAATAACCGGGTTCCCGGTCAGAGGCGTGAAGGATTAAATTTAATTAAAAGTTTGTTCAATTAAAGTATATTGCTGAAATTTGATACCTGGAGTTCTAATGTAAAATCAATATTAATTGAAGAAATGAAAATAGATGAAGTTCATATTTTACCAACCAACAAGACGCCTGAGGTTCTTCTTAATCCCAAGGGAATTATTAAGATAAAGGGACGTGCTATAGATGAAAGCAAGACAAAATTTTCTGACCAGATAATGGATTGGATTGATGCTTACCTCCAAGATCCTGCTGATTCAACTACGGTCAGCATTGCATTGGAATATCTGAACAGCTTTAATTCAATAATTCTGGCATCTGTCCTCAGGAAGCTTTCACAGATCAATCAGCAATCGAAAAGCCTCGTCATTCAATGGCATATTGATGAAGACGATGATGATCTGCTGGAGCGGGGCAAATATATTTCATCTACTTTTAATAT
>CAYNGW010000117.1:0-6549 GCA_964396955.1 uncultured Rikenellaceae bacterium
GCCAGGGTCCGTCGATTTCGTTTCCAAGAGCCCAGTACTTTACATTAAAAGGTTTTTCATTACCATACTTCCTCCTGAGATCTGAATAGTATGTTCCTTTTTCAACATTGCAGTATTCCACCCAGTGCCTGGCATCGTCAAGAGTACCTGTACCGGCATTGATGCAAATAAAATTTTCGGATCCGATAAGGTTACACAATTTTGCGTATTCATCAGTTCCCATCTGGTTGCTTTCAACCCGGTTCCAGGCAAGGTCCCTGCTTGCCGGACGCTGTTCCTTTGGTCCAATCCCATCCTCCCAGTTATAACCAGATACGAAATTTCCGCCCGGCCATCGGACGACAGGTATTTTCAGCTCTTTTATAAGCTGGATAAAATCTTTCCTGAATCCGTTCTCATCAGCAAGAGGAGAAGAAGGCTCGTAAACGCCGCGATATACGACCATAGATTCAAGAAAAGCGCCATAAATGTTTGGATCAACCGCTCCTATTTTACGGTCCGGGTCAATTTTAATTACAGCCGGTTCCTGCGCTGGAAGATTTCCGGAGATCAGGCCGGAAAAGATTATGCAACAGAGTAAAATTCTAAGTTTTTTCATAATTATTGATTTAAAACGAATTGATAAATGAAAGTAAAAATAATTTAAAAACCTGTTAGTGCAATTATTTAGCTATCTTAATTTTACTGTTATAATCAAAAATTTTTCTCCAACGATCATCATCGTATTTTCATTGCAGGAAATCCCTGCAAGATCTTCCAATGATATTACTGCCAGCTCATTACATAGCGTACAGGACATCAGTTTCATCAGCTTTCCGTTGTTGCAGGCAAGAAAGAAATCGCCTACCGGTTCGTCATAAAAAATGTCCTGGGGCAGATCCTCCAGAAAACCTGGCATTCCCTTTTCATCAGTGTAATTAAGAGTCCTTTCAGTCCATACTTTGCCCTGGTTTGAAAACATTAAGACCGGCGACCCGTCATCCCGGATGCCTGCAACTGCAATACGATTTTCGGTTGCCAGAACCCTTGTGAAAGAACATGGTTTATAAAAACCGGCATAAACCTTATTAAAATCAAAGATGTCCCAGTTAAGCCCGTCGGTAGTATGAATTATTTCACCTTCATCAGTCACTCCGTAACAGTCTGAATTTCTGGCTGAGACTGAAACGATATTACCCTTTACGTCAGGGTGTGTCTTTTTGAAAAATCCATTTTCATCACCAATGATTATATCACCATCATCGGTACCTGCAACTATAATTGTGTTGAATAAAGTCAGGGAATTTATGTTCTTATCTGTATGGCTGTCAGCCTTCCTGAATGTCCTTCCGTCAGGAGAGATCAGAATAGTACCATTATCTCCTGCAGCAATTACCATCTCATTGTCGGAAATCACAGAGTTGAAATTTTCTCCGGGAAATTTTTCGGACTTGATTATTTCCCCTGATACAGAGATCAAGTCGATTCGTCCATCTGAACCGACGGCAAGGAATCCGTCTTTGTATCTGATTACTGCCCTGAGACCTTCCGGCTTATTTGTAATCCCCGGATAAATAGAGACCGGAAAAATTTCCAGGCCTGTATGCAAATTAATGACACATAATCCGGAACACCTTTCCTGCGGATATAATAATATACCTGCCAGCAGAACCAATAGAGCCATTTTAACCTGAAAAGACATTGGGTTTTCGAATTAAATCAGAACGTTACAGGAATCTTCAGCATTGGCATTGCAATAAAAAAGGAGCCTTGCTGAAGATAAAAATATCCAAATCATCTATTTTATGCCGCTATTGGTTATCCTGAAGTAATCGTATGAGACTTCAAAATCCCCTTGTTCAGGTTCCGGTGTCTGCATACCCTGCATCCTGGGCATTGCAGGCCTGCCTTCATCTGATCCGTTGCATACAATCACACCGGCTTTTGCATCCTTAAGGGAAATGCCGGTAACACCTACCCTGATGAATTTTTTTCCGTCTTTGGAGTATGACCCTGTTACAGTCATTCCTTTTCTCTCCAGTTTTAGGATCATGGAATAATTGGTATCGTCTATTACATCGGGAGATCTGAAATTAACCACTGAAAAGTTGTAACCATTTTTCTCAATTACCATATCGAGGATGCATGAACGGATCCTGAAAGATATTGGATTTGACCGGTAGACAAGCTTCACATAATTATCATCATCCTGCCATGCAATCAATCCTCCCTGCTGGTTATATGCAGAAGGTTTTCTTGAGAAAGTCACCTTTGTCAGAATTGTCCAGTCGCTGTTTGCACTCTGAAGCAGTATGTTTTCTGCTGTATTTGAAGCTCCGGTTATATCGCCTTTCTGTCCTTTTATCACAAGTGAACCAGACATCTTTGACAGGCTCCAGTCGTTTTTATTCTCACGAATCCAGCTCCATTGTTTGCCAAGGATACCGGTGTTAAATTCATCAGTGACTGATTTAATGCCGAAGTTTACTGAATACTCTTTTTTATCAACTGTAATATAATCAGTTAGTGTGATTGATACTGTCCCTGGTACACCTTTCGCCTGGATTGTTTCAACTGCAACAGCCGGATCAGTAGGAGTGACACTAACCACTGGTGCCTGAGACGAAACGTTTTTCAACAGGTAACTGTATCCTGTCACAGCAGGATTGAATCCGGGAATACTCTTATTATTAACAGTTATTGAAGAGGGACTCAGATCCGGCATTATTTTCACAGGGAAGGTGCCGGTTTCTGTATTATCACTGATGGTCACACATGCAGTGATCGTCGCCACACCTACTCCCTTTGCTGTGACAAGACCCTTGTCATCAACAACTGCAACGGCAGGGTTATTACTTGTGTAAACAACCCTGGCTTTGGAAATATCATAGAAGCTGTCATCTGTCATCGCTGCAGTTACACTGGTCTGAACACTTGAGCCATTTCTCAGAACAACAGTTCCGCAATCGGCAACTATGGTCTTGACAACAGGTATGAAAGTTCCGGACATGGCAGTTAATACAGAACCTCGTATATCTTTTGAGGAAGCGCCTATTTCAAATATATATTTCCCCTGGTCGAAAGTGATCTTGTTTTTATCCTGATCCCAGAACCACAGATCCGCGCAATTAATGTCTATCCCGACTGATTTCGTCTGACCTGCAGGTATGGTTACCTTCTGAAAGCCTTTTAATCTCTTTATAGGCCTTTGAAATGATGCAGGGCTATCGGGCGTTCTGAGATAAACCTGGACAACTTCATCCCCGTCATAATTTCCTGTATTCTTGACATCTACGCTGACAGTTATTTTATCCTGAGGTGTAATGGTGCTCCTGCTGATTTTAAAATTACTGTATTCGAACGTTGTATAGGAGAGTCCGAATCCGAATTCATAAGATACATCCTTGTCAAAATACCAGTATGTGCGTCCGTTTTTCCCGTTGCCGCCCCTTAGTGTGTAATCGGTGATCTCCGGGAGATCATTAACTGATTTATACCAGGTAGCGTTCAGCTTTCCTCCCGGATTTACGTCGCCGAAAAGGATACTGGCAATGGCAGCACCCTGAGCCTGACCGTTATATCCTGTCCATACAATTCCGGATACGTTCTGAAGGTTTTTAAATTCTTCAACCTCAACGCATCCCAGTGTCTGCATTACTACAATAGTATTCGGATTGACTGCTGCCACAGCTTTGATAAGATCCACCTGGTTGCCAGGCAATAAAAGCGTGAGCCTGTCAGCTTCTTCAGTTGCAGTTTTCTCATTTGTACCAACAAACACTACTGCAACATCAGCGGATGAGGCCAATGTAATAGTTTCTTTATCAATTGGTGCATCGGGAGATGCTTTATAAACCAGGTAGAGTGTCTGGAGTCCGCTCAGGCCTAGTTTATTAACCTTCACTTTCATAAGACTGCCAGCGCCATAAACGCCCCCCGCTCTTACTCCTGCCGCAACGGTTGCATTCAGGGTAGTCAGCAGATTTCCTTCCGGAGAGCCAACCCTTACCTCAACTATACCCCCATCAATCGGGATATTGAGATTAATACCTATTGTATCTACATTTGTCAGGTCGATATTGTCGTAGGCAGTCCATGATCCATCATCAATTGTTCTGACCTGGTCTATTGTTCCCATCCCCGAGCCGACAGTAATCCCTTTTGATGATGCACTATATTTTGTAGCATCGAATTTGGCGACGGTCCCGTTAGACTTTTTCAATTCAAAGCCGGCCACATAAAGCAGGTTGCTTTTGTTCGCTGTATTACCGCCGGAACTTAATACCACCTCTGCAGATATACCTTTCTCTGAAATATATTTCTTAATTCCGGCAAACGGAGAAATCATATTTACCTGGGCCGGTCTTCCTGAATATGGACCAAGTTCCACTCTGTCAGCCTGTGGACCTATAAGGGCAATTTTCTTAAGTTCATATGCATTCAGCGGCAGAGCTTTCCTGCTCGTTTTTGCCACAATGTTATTTTTAAGAAGTACAGGGGTTTTAGTGGCGATTTCTTTTGCAAGTGCTTTGTTTGCCGGGGAGCCTATCACATTTGACTGTGAAAGGGAATAAGGAACCTTTGCAGGTGGATCAAATTCACCTAATCTCATTCTTATTGTAAACATGTGCAACAAAGCCCTGTCGATATCTGCAACAGTGATCAGGCCTTTATTAAGAGCATCAATAGCGCTTGCCTGGTAAACGCTTCCGCAGTCGGAATCGACTCCTGCCTTCAGTCCCTGAGCAGCTGCTTCAGCAGCTGTCTTGACATAATAATGACCTGTATAGATATCTTCGATAGCTGCACAGTCGCCTGTGATATAGCCTTTAAGACCATAAGTTCTTCTTGCTATGGAATCGAGATATAATTTACTGGCTGAAGTCGGAACACCATTTACAGCGTTATAGGAAGACATTATCGAAGGCAAATTATCTTCCTCAATAAGCTTTTTGTATGGTGCAAGGTAAAATTCTCTCATATCCCTGTTATCCATATCGGAGCTGCTGACATGACGGTCGAATTCGCTGTTGTTGGCAAAATAGTGCTTGCCGCAGGGGACAGCTTTCAGATAGGTATTATCATTACCCATCATTCCCCTTACGAAACCGGCTGCAATCTGTGAGACCAGGAAAGGATCCTCACTGTATGATTCACCTGTTCTACCCCATCTGGGATCCCTGACAGGCTCCACAACAGGAGACCAGTATGTCAGCCCCACGATAACGGGGGAGTTCAGTGCCCTGGCTTCATCCGAAATTGCAGTTGCTTCTCTTTGCATCAGAACAGGGTCCCATGAAGCTCCCAGCGCAACACTGTTTGGAAACGAAGTTGGCGAAGTGGCATCTGCACTTGTAAAGAACCGCCCCATTACTCCGTGAAGAGCCTCACTCCATACATTGAATGAATTTATTCCAAGCTTTGGAACAGCTGCCATGCTGTTGCCCAGGAGGCTTTCCTTTTCTTCAAGTGCAAGTCTTGATATAAGATCAGCCGCCCTCTCCTCAAAGGAATAGGAAGTATTAAGGTATATCGGATTTTTTGAAACCTCTCTTCCGGGTCCGCCGGTTTTGTTTGCCGATAAGATGAAAATGATAACGATTCCGGTAAATGCAAGCAGGTTACTTCTTAGAAATATTTTCTTCATGGTAAGATTTTGTGATTTATAACGGTTATCTAATAAGGATTTGTAATCCCTCAAAATTAATGATAAAAAATACATATCAAATCAGTGTGTGATTATTAAATATCCCATAACCTTCCGGCAAAGCCAGAATTCACGTCACTTATTTTGAGACTGCCTTTTTATTCAGACTTGTATTCTTTGAATGTTGTATTTCGATTTTAATACTTGAATTATTAAAATAGTAGTTATTTACTTTGAATAATCTTTGTATCCGGAATTTAATAAATTTGGTCATTTTATAAACTAATCTCTGAAAATGAAACACACATTCTTTAAACACCTCAGACTAAAAACCATTACTGCCGTTTTACTATTTCTTTTAACAGATTTACCTCTCTTTTCTCAAACCGAAAAACAATTAGTTCTGGGACAACAACCTGTATATAAAGTTACAAAAACCAGTGAACCTATTATTGTAGACGGTAAAATGGGTGAAGCAACCTGGGAAAATGCAGAGGTCCAGTCATTCAATTATTTTTACAGAGGAGATAGAACAGTTGAAAAACAGAACAGTAAATTCAGGATGCTTTGGGATGATGAAAATCTTTATCTGTTTTACGAATGCGAAGATACCTCACTCACGGCACGCGAAAAGAATTTTGATGCGAGACCTTACCTGGACGATTGTGCAGAGTTTTTTTGTGTTCCGGTTCCCGACAGTCTATATATGCATTTCGGGTTTGAAATAAATATAACCAGGGCAACTTACGATTATATTGTACTCTGGAAGTATTATAACAACAGAACAATTTTTATCAGATCCTATAATCCCGTATATAAAGTGGAAGTGACGTTTGATGGTACAATAAATAACGACAAAGACAAGGATAAGATGTGGCAGATGGAATTAGCAATTCCATTTACGGCATTCAGCGATTTTCATT
>CAYNGW010000118.1:0-6508 GCA_964396955.1 uncultured Rikenellaceae bacterium
AGTAACTGTGGTTCACCGGAGGAATGAGCTCCGTGCGGCCTTAGCCATGCAGGAACGTGCGCGCTCAACACCAAACATCCGCTTCATATGGGATTCCGTCATTGATGACATCCTTGATATATCGCGAAACACGGTCACCGGGGCCATGATTCGAAATGTCAAAACAAACCAGATAGCATTCCAACCCTGCGACGGCATTTTTCTCGCCCTGGGACATGTGCCCAATACATCATATCTGCAAAACCAGATCGAGGTTGATGCACAGGGTTTCATTGCGGTACGAAAGGGCTCTGAAACAAATATTCCGGGAGTTTTTGCCGGATGTGATGTTATTGTTGAAGCTTTAGATTCGAATGATATGAAGGAGATGCTTATTGAAACAGTGCAGATAAAAATGCCGGGGATTCCGGTTGTTATTGGCTCAGGACTGGCAGGCTGGGGAGACAATGAAACCATCAGATCACGCAAGATTGATGATACTCTTTACCTCTGCGGTGATGAATCGACAACTGCCGGTGATGACTTTCCACCCATGGCTCCAAGGGTTGGAATAGTAGCAAACATGCAGGCAAACAAAGTTATTGAGATACTGATGGCAGAGAAATAAGAATATATCCGTACATGAAAATATTATTGAATAACAGGCTTGAGGAATTCGGAGAGGAAGATTTAAGCATAACCAGAATGCTTGAACTGAGGAAATTTTCATTCAGGATGAGAATAATAAAAATAAACGGCTCATTGATACCAAAGGAAAAATACGATACAACAATCATCCATGAAGGCGATGATGTCCAGATGCTCTACCTCATGAGCGGCGGATGAAAAAAATATTGTAAGTTTGCATCAGAATGGTAAGGTTTAAATTCATAGACAAGATCCCGGCCATATTCAGGAACAAATACATCCTGACAATACTGATCTTCCTCATATGGCTTTTATTACTCGATTCAAATAACCTTATAGCCAGGTATAGAGAGATCCGGGAGCTAAATAAGCTCAGGAACGACAAGGAGTATTATTTAAAAAAGATCGAGGTTGACAGTAAAAAGCTTCAGGAGCTGAAAACCGACAACGAGAACCTTGAGAAATTTGCCAGGGAACAATACCGAATGAAAAAACCTGATGAAGATCTGTATATAATCCTCACTCCCCGCGAGGACCGCGAAAATACAAGAAAGAACAACTAAATTCTCTCCGATAAGCTCTTATCCAGTGACCGGTAATGAAGAAGCAGCTTTCCCGGATCATTTGAACTGAACAGCATACCTGAAATTGTGAGCAAATCATGGGCTGCATCCGCAACAGCCTGCTTATCGAATATTCCTGCATGAACATGATTCATATATTTTACAATCCTGAACATATTGAACCAGCAGAAAAATCTTTTCATAAATGATTCATATGCAGAAGTATTGCCTTTTACTTCAGTTATTTTATCTGACCATTCCCTCTCCCCGAGGAAGGATTTTAATCCCGGCGGAAGCATCTTATAGAGATTCAGTACTTCAGGCTTACCCGCATCATATAATAATTCAGCAACATTAAACAACTTTTGCAGTTCCGTGAAGGCAGCGGTATTATAAGTCATGAGCTGTTCTTCCCTGTTGCCCATAAGTTTTGCTATCATTACTCCTGTCCCGAATGGCACTCTGAATGATTCCCTTGGAGACGGGTAAACCGTTGTAGCATTAAGTGCAAAATAGCCGCCAAGTGGGATCAGCTTCTGAACAAAATAGAAGTCTTCGCCTGCCTGTCTGCGGTTCATCCCTCCGGCTCTGATATAATGGAGTGCCTTAACTGCGAGGGCAGATCCGACAGTATGAAATGCATAAGGAAATCCAGAGTATTTGAGCCCCTGAATAAAATACCTCAGGTGAAGCTCATATTGAATTATATATCTGTAAATCTTTTCCTGGAACTCTCCACCTGACAGCGGATGTTCAAAATAAACAGAACATGCAGCGTGTTCCTTTTTCTTCAGAAGCTCATCGCAGATCGAAGCAAAATAATTCTTTCCCACCGTACAGTCTGCATCAAGACAGGCTATCACACCATCAGGTTTCTCTATTGAACTGAATCGCCGGACAGCCTCATCCATACCTGTTTTTCTTGCCAGCCCTACCCCCCATCCTTCCTTTGCAGATATCCCGGTATCATAGACAAAAAGCCGGAAAAAACTATTGTCTATATTTCTCCAGCTCTCTGTATTCTGAATGCACTTTTTATTGTTCCTGATACTTTCACCGGATGCATTCCCGGGGGCATTGACAATTATGATTACCTCGGCTTTACAATCAGGTTCAGTGCATGATTTCAGGGAATTTAAAAGGGGAGTTATATCGGGTTCATTAAAAGCAGGTACAATAACAATTATACCTGTCTGATTATCAGGTGTCTCTTGTATTATTTCAGGGAATAAAGCCCTCTGGTTCAGCCATTTAGTGGCAAAACCCATGATTATTTCTTTTTCTCTGACTGATACTTTGCGTTAATCCCGTCAAGCACTTTTTGTGTGATGTCCAGAGCTGAATCCCCATAGAGGACCTGTCCGCCGAAACTCTTGCCGAGTATATACTGATAATTGTATTCCGATTTATTTTCTTCAAGGTATGAAGTAATATACTCAAGTATCTGGCGGTTCATAACCTGTTCCTCTTCCATAAGGTTTGTCTGGAGACTTTCACTAAGATTCACCAGTTCCTGCTGCTGCTGAAGAAGTGCCTGTTCCATCTCCGCTGCCGCTGCTCTTGTTACAAGGCCTTTATTCACCTTGTCCTGGTAATCCCTCGCATTCTTCTCAAGCTGTCCTTTTTCTGTATTATACTCAGCTTCAGCTTTTTTCTGTTTTTCCATAAGGTCATTTCTCATGTCGTAAAACATATCAAACTTAAAGATTACCGTATCAACATTTACAAATGTTATTCCTTTTGCAGTCACTTCAAACTGATCTGGCTGCTTCTTGGTTTTTTTACCTTTTGCATTTCCTGAAAAATGGAAAAGATAAAGGAGGGCTAAAGCCAGGAATATAACAGAAAACAGTATAACAGAAAGTTTCTTCATCGTCCAATAAATATTTGTTAAACAATAGTTAGGCGCAAATATAACAATTAAACAAATAGCACTATAAGCAGCCTGAAATTAAAATCATATGGTAATGGGTCCGGCCGGAAATTAAAATTCCGGGCAGGGAAGAGCTCTGATCTTTTTTCGTTGTGAGCCGACAGTAAATGATGTGAATTCATAAATAAGAGAGATTTCATGAGCTCCGGCTGATGAGCTGATCAGGTTCGAGATAGTGAAATCGTAACTATATCCAATATGAAACTGACTGGTTTTGATACCCACAAGGCCAATTATTGCATCTCCTGCCTGGGATGTTACGAGAGGGATTCC
Source organism: uncultured Rikenellaceae bacterium (assembly GCA_964396955.1). GTDB lineage: Bacteria > Bacteroidota > Bacteroidia > Bacteroidales > VadinHA17 > LD21. The sequence continues at coordinate 3,397 of CAYNGW010000118.1, forward strand.
CCTGTACCATAATCCGAAAATCAGAGGATCTTTATAATAATATAATCCGATATCTGTCTGGAAAAACTTAGCCTGTGTCTGGAAATTAAATGCAACTGAAAGCACCTCCTTTAGTTTGGTTCTTAGCCTGGTTTTTTTAATGATCTGCATACCTCCGTAGAGGTTGAATTTAACCGGCACGGTGGTGCCTTCTGTACCATAGAATGATGTTTTGGGTACCAGGAGATGGTCAAGAGTAAAACCTCCCCAGTATCTGTCGTTATAAACCAGAGCGGATGTTGCAAAATCGACGTCAGCAACTTTTTCAAACGCAGGAGGATGAATTGAAGGTGAAGGTGTTCCCCCTCCTCTTAAACTGCTGCTCCACGTGAGTGCTGCAAGATCGAGACCCAGGTAATAAAATTTGAAGTTCACTCCCGGCCTGATATGCCATTCCCTGTTGATATTGAAATCGTAGGAATAAATAAGTCCGATATTTGTTGTGCTCAATTCTCCGGTACCTGCAATATCATAAGTTGCAAGAACACCAATTCCTGAATTGAAATTGATCAGTGCTTTATCGAACGAAATGCTGTATGTACGGAATACCCCGGGGATTGCCGGCCATTGGTCCCTGTAATTCATTCCAAAGCGGTATTCCTCTGTGGCACCCGCAAAAGAGGGTGAAAGATAAAGCGGATTAGCATAAAATTGAGAGAATGTCGGATCCTGACTAAAACCATCTGCAAATAGGAGAAAAGCCAGTAAACATATATATATAATTCTCCTCAGCAATGTCACTCCCATTAGGTTTACGTTGACGAAAATAGTGAAATCCCATCACAATTCATTCATTTTAACGGAAATTTCCGCCAAAAGTGATATGTTTCATTAAGTATTTTAATGAATGGAGGTTTTAATTAGATGAACATCCGGTTTTAGATGATGAATGCAAAAGCCGGATTTCAGGGTTTCCCAGAAGAATCTTATCAATTCTTCAGCAATGTAACGTCACCCATCAGGGTAAACGGTTCTCCGTTTATGTAATTTCCGCGTACTTTCCAGATATAGACTCCCGGCTCGCTTAACTGGCCTTTGTAATAACCATCCCATCCGATGTTCACATCATTGCTTTCAAAGATCAGGATACCGCGCCTGCTGAATATCCGCAACTGGTAGTCGGATACTCCCGAGTGAACCGGGTGAAATACGTGAGCAAATTCATCACTCCGCTGGGAATAATAACCTCCAGACGGGCCATTGGGATTGGGGATAAACGCATTCGGGAATCTGACATAATATCCTGATCCAAATGCATTCTGAATGTCAAGAGAGTCGGAACATCCGTATCCTGAAAAGGCTATCAACCGGACATTGTAATTGCCATACCTGCTGAAAGAGTGCTTTGGCTCAAAGAGTTCCGATGTACAGCCATCTCCGAAATCCCATTTGTATGCTTCAGCATCCGTGGAATAATTTAGAAAAGTTATCTCATCATCAGGGATCAGGGCATTTTCGGGAGTGATCTCAAAACGTGCCACAGGTTTTGAATGCACTGTAATAAGAAGAGATGAAAATGATTGTCTGCCGCCATGGTTGAATACCTGAAGGATAACTTCATATTCCCCTTCAACATCAAATAACCATTCAGGATTTTTATCGAGTGAATAACCCCCATCACCAAAAGTCCATCTGCAGGAATCATATGACAGGGCTCTGTTCTTAAAAATCACTTTAAGCGGGGTACATCCCTCGGTGACAGATGCGCCGATCAGATTATCAACCTGTCTTGCACCGCCCTGGAGCTTATCCTTCTCAGTAATGCCATTTTTGAACAGCCCCCCTTCAGGTATGGAAGGCACCTCGGTGGCAGATAAGGCATCCTTTTTCTTTTCAGAATATTCCTTTATACCATCATCAGCCGGAATTTTATCAGATGGCTTTTCAGAAGTGACATTTATGTATTCCCGCGAACCCCTGGTATCCTCAGCCTGCTTTGTATCAGGAAGGCTTGCTGCATCCGGGGTCCTGCTTTCAATTACATCGGGTTTACTGATCACGGTAGAAACACGGGAGGATTCTGTCTGATTATTTTCCCCGGGACCGGAAGAAAGAATAAGCGCAAGAGCAGCCCCTGTAATGACAATACCGCCGGTGTACCAGATATTGAACCTGGCCGGATTGAAATGGAGGAATTCTCTTCTGGTCAGCCTGCGCATGAGAGCGTTGCTGGCAGAAGGCGAAGGAATTACCTCTGCATTTCCCAGCTTTTGCCGGAATAATTCACTTAATGCCCTATCTTCTTTCTTTCCTTTCACTATTATAAAATTCAATCTCTGTTTATTAATCACCGGCCGGATAATTGCCTTTTAGTTTACGAAGCTTTTCGAGCTTATCTCTTATCACTGCTTTTGCCCTGCTATACTGTGATTTCGAGGTATTTGTATCGATCCCCAGCATCTCGGCTATCTCTTTATGCTTATATCCTTCAACCGCATAAAGGTTAAACACCATTCTGTAACCTGCAGGCAGTTCATTCAGAACTTTATACAGCTCATCAGATGTAAAGAGGTCTTCCTCAAAACTGGAAACCCCTGTCTCAACTGATACAAACTCCTCAATTTCAATATGATACCTGAATTTAAGGTGTTTATGATAATGAGTGATTGCTGTATTCACCGCAATTTTCCTTAACCAGCCTATAAAAGAACCCGTTCCTGAAAAATCTTTTATATTGAAAAAAATCTTCAAAAAACTATCCTGCAAAATATCTTCTGCCTCAGCTTTATCGGTTGCATATCTCAAACACACACCAAGCAAAAAACCAGAGTACCTGCTGTAAAGCTCCTGCTGCGCTTTTCTGTCATGCCTGGCGCAACCCTCTATTATTTGCCGGTCACTCATCATAAACTGAGGACATTTTTAAGACATATCATAAAAATAAATGGTTGCATTGTGTAAAAAATTAATTCAAAATAAACAATTTTGTGCTTGCAATATACCCTAAATCAATGATAAAGGTCATTAAAAAACGGACTCAAATCATATTAATTAGCATCCTTAAGAAAATGAACCTATTAATTAACATAGATTATGTTTAACAAATTTATTGCTTCAATATTGCCTTACTTTC
>CAYNGW010000119.1:0-6462 GCA_964396955.1 uncultured Rikenellaceae bacterium
AGTGTTTATGGTTTAGGGGCCGGGCTTTTCTTCATCGGCTACTTCCTTTTTGAGATACCCAGCAACCTTATTCTGCAACGTGTCGGAGCACGAATATGGATAGCCCGGATCATGATCGTCTGGGGTATTGTTTCCTCTTCTATGATGTTCATTGGCAGTACAACGGGTTTCTATTTAATACGCTTTCTTCTCGGCATAGCTGAAGCTGGCTTCTATCCTGGAATGATCCTATATCTTACATACTGGTTCCCTGACAAGCAGAGAGCTCATACAGTGGCACTTTTCGCAACAGGGACCGTCGTTGCAGGAATTGTTGGCTCCCCGCTTTCAGGGGCCATTCTTGAACTTCATGGCTCAGGAGGTCTGGAAGGGTGGCAATTGCTTTTCCTTCTTGAAGGGATACCGGCTGTGATTCTGGGGCTGGTAGTCATCCTGGTACTCCCTGACCGTCCTCAGAAAGCACGATGGCTCTCATCTATTGAAAAGACATGGATCCAGTTACGTCTCGACGATGAGACACTTCAATCTAAGGGTCGGGCGCACATTCGCCTTTCTGAGGCTTTAATGAGTGGCCGTATCTGGCTGCTATGTTTCATATACTTTCTGCTTACTGTAGGAATATACGGCTACGAAATGTGGCTGCCCTCGATCATAAAGGAATTCTACGTACTGAGTTATTCCATTGTAGGATTGATAAATGCAATTCCCTATCTCATAGCTGTTATAGTTATGCTTATAATCGGATACCATTCCGATAAAACCGGTGAAAGACGGTGGCATGTCGCAATAGCAGCTTTCGCTGCTGCAGCAGGCTTCGGTTTAAGTGCATATCTGCAGAATCCATATCTGGCAATGATTGCACTGATGGCGTCGTTAGTCGGGTTGAAATCTGCGATGGGACCTTTCTGGGCGCTTTCAACGACCTTTTTGAGCGGAACGGCAGCCGCCGGAGGCATTGCACTTATCAATTCAGTAGGTAACCTCGGCGGATTTGTCGGGCCTGCTTTGGTAGGAATTGTGAACGACAGGACAGGTAGTATCGAGATGTCTCTTTGGATTCTGGGAGGGGCTTTGCTGCTTATGGGAATTCTGATTCTTTCCATCAGACACTCCCGACTTACGAATGGCTGAGCATGGAATTAGATAACAAATCAACAGTGAATGCTATTAAAGATGAAAAAAGTCTACTCATGTGGAATATTATGAACGAACCTACCAGCAATGACTAGCTGATGAAATCCCCTGCTGAAGAAAAAGATGGCGGTCGGTTTCTTTCTATGACCAAATTACATAAACAGGTCAGGACAGCCCCTACTTTAGATTCCTGATAAATTGGGAGGGTGAAATCCCGAATTGTTTCTGGAAACTGGTTGCAAAATATGATGGAGATGAGAATCCGACAAGGTAGGATATTTCATTGATCCTGTAATTTCCTTCCGACAATAATTCTGCAGCTTTTTTAAGCCTGGCCAGCCTGATATATTCAACAGAATTCAGGTCTGTCAGAGCCTTTACCTTCCTGTAGAGAGTTGAAACACTAATTCCCATTAACTCTGCAATCCTTTCCACGCTTAAATCATTCTCAGAGATATTATCCATCAGTGTGGAATGAAGTTTTCGAATGAATTCCTCATCAGTTTTATTCATTGCAACTGATTTGAAATGAGCAAGGGGAGAATTGATGAAATTTTGCCGGTCGAGACTCCTGTTTTTGATGAGATTATGAATCTGGGCCATTAAAAGTTCTGTTGTGAATGGTTTTTCGATATAAGCATCTGCACCTGAATCAAGGCCTTCAATCCTGGCATTCAGATGTATGGAGGCAGTAAGGAGTATAACTGGTATATGGCTGAATTCTATGTTAGATTTAATCTGCCTGCAAAGTTCATATCCGTTAATGACTGGCATAATAACATCACTGACAACCAGAATTATATTATATTTCTTAAGTGCCTTCAGTGCTTCATCGCCATTACGAGTCAGGATGACGTTAAAATCATCGGATATTTCCTTAGCTATAAATTTCCCCATTTCAACTTCATCCTCTACAAGAAGTATGTTAGGGAAAGTGTTTTCAAGAGAGCCAATAATTTCAAACTCGTTATGTTCACTCAGATTCACTTCATCAGGCTCATATATATTTCTCAAAATTGATTCTTCCTGATATTTGGTCAGTTCCAGGACAAATGAATTATAATTTCTTTCAGAAGTATCAAGAAAAAGTCTGCCATGATGAAGTTCCGCGAGTGACTGGGCAAGAGAAAGTCCAAGTCCTGTACCTTTCTCCCCCGGCTTATCAAAGTCTATCCTATAAAATGGCTCAAAGATTCTTTCGCTAAGTTCTTTTGGTATTAATTTACCGTCACTGTTTACACGTATCCTTATGATGTTTTCCTTTTCGGTTTCGAGTTCGAGGAATAAGTCAACCTTCGATCTGGCAAATTTCAGGGCATTTGACAGAAGATTACTCAATATCTTGGTTATAGCCTCCCTGTCCACAGCCAGATCATACTGAATTACAGGGGAATGCAGCCGGATTGATATCATTTTCTCTGCACTGTATGGAAGGAATAAGTTGAATGTTGATTCAACCAGCTCATATAAATCCGTCTTAATAAAATTAAGTTTAAACATCTCTTTCTCGGTTTTCCTGAAATCAAGCAGCTGGTTGGTAAGGCTTAGTAGTCTGTCGGTATTTCTTTTAATAATCAAGAGATTATCTTCAGTATCCTTTGAATTTTTTATCCCGTACTTCAAAATTCTGTCAAGGGGTCCCTTTATTAAAGTTAAAGGAGTACGAACCTCATGGGTAATATTAGTGAAAAAATTAATTTTTGCATTCAGTATCTCCCTCTCCTTATTTGTTTGTATGATATCTATTTTTCTTTGTTGTTCCAGAACTTTCTTTTTTAAATAAAAGCTAATCAGCGTATATATGATAAATGCTGAAATAAGAATGTACAGAGCATAAGCTGGAATTGAAAGCCAGAATGGAGGAGAAATTTTAATATCCAAAAGGGCTTCATTAGAGCTCCATATATCGCCATCAGAAGAAGAAATAACCCTGAAAACGTATTCTCCGGGAGAAAGATTGGTATAGTAAACCTTTCTGTTGCCTGATATCAGAACCCAATCAGGATCAGATCCTTCCATAATATATTTATACTTTGTCAGATTAGGACTCGTAAAACCGGGAGATACAAAATCAATACTAAAAGAAGATTGATAATACTTTAATGTAATCCGGCTTTTCACAAGAACTGATTTGAAATCAGGAGACCCCGTTGAATTAACAAAATATTCATTACCATTTACCTGGAATCCTGTAAAATAGACAGGCGGATTGTATGTGTTTTCTTTTATATCAGAAGGATAAAATGATACCAGGCCGCTAACTGTACCGAAATACATTTTACCAAGTTTATCCTGATAAGCTGAATTATAACTAAACGTATTATCTAAAAGGCCATCGTCTTTTGTATATGTTATAAATTTATCTGAGGATGGATCCAGACGCAGCAGACCTCTGGTTGATGTTATCCAGAGATTTCCGCGACCATCCTGGAGCATAGCACAATATATGGCGAAATCAATATCCTTGCCCGGTATGTACCTGGTAATTTCTTCTGTTTCCCCGTTAATATAGCTGAAACCATTACCTTCTGCAGTAAACCAGATCTTATGGTTGTTATCCTCATAAATTGATGTAACATGCTCATATTCCAGATCTTCATAATCTCCTTTTTCAGACAATATTTTTTTACATATCCCTGATAATCTGTCATATTTATACAACCCTCTTCCATAAGTTCCTATCCAGATATTTCTTTGGGAATCTTCAAATAAAGAATGGATAAAGGTTCCTGCTGCCACATCATCAAGGAATCTGAATGACGATGTCTCACGGTTAAACTGATATAATCCTATGACACTTCCCGCATAAATTGTCCCATCAGTCGTTTTCAGGAATGTAATAAATGAATTTGTTTTAAAACCACTGCTCTTATTCTTCAGTTCAAAATGACTTATTAACTTTTGCTCAGGGATATTTAAGGTATATATTCCATCATCATAGGTTCCAATCCAGAGGTTATCATCATCAACCAGGAGCCCCTGGATATTTCTGCTGCCAATATTTACATGATTATAACCATCAGTTAAGCTTGAGAAAAACCCCGTTTGATTATCAAATTTTATCAGACCAGCATCTTCAGTACCAATCCAGATATTCCCATATGAGTCTGCACGAATCTCTCTTACTACATTCCCGTTTAGAGCACCTGGCAATCCTGTCGGATAATACTTTTCAAAAGATTTGTTTCCCTGTGGGAGGTAATTGGCACCTCCGTAAAAGGTACCTATCCATACGCCCCCTTCCATATCCTTGGTAATTGCACGGATTGCATTGTTTGAAATGGAAAAGGGATCTGTACTAACCATATGAAGATTTGTGACATAGCCCGTCTTCAGGTTATAAATATAGATACCGGATTCTGAGCCTATCCAGATTTCTTCGTCATTATACAGATATGTTGTTCGTATCAGTATATTATTCCATATACTATCTTTTTCAAATAAACTTTCGACCCTTCCGGTATTTGGCTCAAATTGCCTTAAGCCTGCGATATCGCTCGATATTATCAATCCATAATTGCCTGCATCCAGAATGTTTACAAGACGAACAGACTCAGATATTTCTTTTTCGGTAAGAATCTGGTAACTAATAAAACTATCATTTCGTGCATCATATTTATAAATCTTCCCATCGGTGGCAGACAGCCAGATATCTCCCGCATTGGTCAAACTAATGCTTCTTGGTGCAAAGTATTTAGCTGAAGGATAACGGCTAAGCTTTTTACTCCCTTTATCATATCTGTATATCCCTGAGTAAGTCGCTATCCAAATACAGTTTTTATTATCAGCTTTAACATCAAGTACTAAATCTCCAATTTTGGGATTTTCAGATTCAATTGTCCCAAAACAATCATTATCAGGTAAATAATAGCAGATCCCCTCTGGAGTTCCAATCCAGATCCAGCCATCTCTGTCTTCGCATAGTGCCGTAATGAAATCGTTTATAAGGCAATTGGAAACCGATGGGTTGTGAAGGAATATTTTAATCTGAAACCCATCAAACCTGGTTAGCCCCTCCTTGGTGCCAAACCAGATAAAACCTCTCCGATCCTGTATACAGGCCATGACAGTATTATTCGACAAACCATTTTCATTCCTGTAATGTCTGAAATAATAGGATCTCCCATACGTAACTACGGATAATAATGAAACAATAAATGATAAAATGAAAATTCTCATTCCAGTAATTTATAAAACTACCAATGGAAGATTGAAAATTAATCAAATATAATTCAAGGCATTTTAATTATTCACCATTTCCTTTTAAAATTCGTTCATAAGAAGTAACAAGGTTTAATAACGGGGGGGCAGATTGATTATTTAAAACAATTGGTTGATTCTTTTCATTTCCTGGATAGAGTAAACGTAATTTTATTTACGAGGTTAGTAATAAGTCAATCACAAACTTCCCTGTTATGATCTGAATATCTTTTTCCCATGCAGGTTTTTATTCCAGGGAGCTAATTTCCGGCTCCCTGGTTTTTAATACATTGAATTATAAACTGAATAAGCATGTGTCAACATCAAACTCAGTAAGTGTATTGCCAAATTAACATATTTTATATTTGTACTCACTTTAAATTTCACTATTATTGCAGACCATCATCTATGGAATTGGGATCCGGATTTGATATTTATTAAACTTATGTGAATTATGAACGCTTCACAAACGGAAAATAACAAACTGACTGTTGCAATCGGTTGCGATCCTAATGCAAATGCCCTTAAAGAAGTAATTATTTCCCAGCTAAAGGGTCTGGGCTATAATGTAAAGGATTTTGGGAGTGAAGATCCTATATATGCCAGGGTGGCATTCGCAGTTGGAGAGGTTGTTGCTGCACATGAATATGACCGGGGCATTCTCCTCTGTGGAACCGGTATTGGTATGAGTATTGCGGCAAACAAAGTACCCGGTATATATGCAGCCCTTTGCGCCGATACTTATTCAGCCGAGCGAGCTATCAAAAGCAATAATGCTAACATCCTGACCATAGGGGCATTCACTACAGGAGTGGAAGTAGCTAAACAGATTGTCAGGATATGGATGGAATCAATATGGCAACCGGGAACGACTTCGGAACCTAAGGTAGAATGCTATGTTGAGTATGCCAAAAGGCATCAGGTTTAAGAAATGTGAGAATTATTTTTAGACTCTAATGGACTCAAAGGAAATTTTGAAGCTGGAATATACAGCACTTAAAATAAGACGAAATATTTTACGGCTTATCAGGGCAGGGGAAGCAGGTCACGTTGGAGGAGCACTCTCTTCTGTGGAAATTGTAACTGCTCTTTATTTTAATTTGCTGAATATTGATCCCGGCAATCCGA
>CAYNGW010000120.1:0-6435 GCA_964396955.1 uncultured Rikenellaceae bacterium
TGGGTATTGAACCGGAAGAATCAGGATTAAAAAGAATTCCGAATGATACCAAGAAACTGGATGTTGAATCGGCAAGGAAAGTCCTTAAATTCATCGAATCACTTGAAGATGATGACGATATCCAGAATGTATATCATAATCTTGAAATGACCGATGAGCTTGCAGCAGCGCTGGAATAAAAAAGCAATACTATGAGAAAATCATTTGTCTTACTGGTACTCTCCTTAACTGTTGTTTCATGTAACAAGGAAACAAATGATTTTATCTGGGAAAAATCATTCGGTCCCGGAAATGCATTCTTCTTGAAGTCCTCTGCCGATTCCGGAATCGTTAGCTGTGGAACAATAAGTAACAGTCCTTATCTGCTTAAGCTCACAAAGGATAAAAAAACAGTGACTGAATATACTTCTGAGAGAAAAGGTTTGTTCAATTCTGTGTGGTTCGATACATCCCGCTATATCGCAGGAGGCAGCAGTGAAGGCAAAATGCTGCTTGCATGCATTGATAACGATGGCAACAAAATCTGGGATACAGTACTGACAACCTCTTTTAATGTGGAACTTACAGGCTTATCATACCCGGGGAGTGGGGATCTGATAGCTGTGGGAACAGCAATGCCTGATTCAGCAGGTATTGGCAATACAGGAATTCTTTTTGTGAAATTTGACACTACAGGGCAGATCATTGAAGAAAAGACAGTAACGGAGACAGGCTTTATTGCTGCAAACAAAGTCACATCTGATGCTTCAGGCAATGTTTACCTCCCCCTGACCAGAAGGAAAACCGGAACAAAATCACAAGCCAGCGTGGCAAAATACACTATCGATTTCAATAAATTATGGGAGACAGACCTTTATACCAATTCAAATTTCGGTGCTGCAAGTCTTGGCATTATTCCCGACGATTCAAGAAATGTCTATGTTTCGGGGAGAACGGAATCATCTTCAGGTGATAGTGTCCTGAATAATGCGTTTTTGGTATCTCTTACATCTTCAGGATCAATCAGATGGAAGAAATACCTGGAAAAATCAAATGCCGGGGCTGCGCTGATATTTGATGACAGTGAAGTTCTGATGATGCTCAACACCAACTGTTTTTTAATAAACATGGCAAATCCGGATGATGGATCTGACGCCGGAAAGCTAAGAGTGTTCGATGTCTGTAATTCAAAGGAAACTGATGCTTTCGGGAAAGACCTCGATTTGAATTACGATGGAAATATCCTGATAGCAGGATCGAAAGGCGGAAACTACTACTTCGCTCTGAAATCATTAATGCAATAATCCTATCTTTACCGCATGTTCAGAAAGATTCTTTCATTGGTGATTATTCTTTTGCTCCCTGCCGGATTATGCAGATCACAGGCTTTTATAAAAACGGCTGATCTCTTTCAGAGACCTTATGACACAAAAGGTCAGCTTAACATTAATCAGGATCCGGCAGTTGACAGTCTCTTAAGCCGTTATATCCTTGCATCAAAAAAGAACAGGACCATTGAAGGAACACAGGGAATGGAAGGTTTCCGGATACAGATCTATTACAGCTCGGTAAGGCAGGCCCGCGAGGAGTCAGCCAAAACAAGGGCAGAGTTCATAAACAAATTCCCCGATATCATATCATATGCCCAATACCAGGAACCGGGATATTTCATGGTAAGGGCCGGCAATTACAGAACAAGAACCGAAGGATTCAAATATCTACTGAAGGTTCGCAAGGAATTCCCTGATGCATATCTGGTCCCGGCAATAATAAACTTCCCCGACCTGGATAAAAAGTAACTATGAGCGATATAATTAAACATGAATGCGGCATAGCAATGCTTAGATTGCTAAAGCCGGTGGATTATTATATTAAGAAATACGGATCATGGGACTATGGCCTCCAGAAGATGTATCTCATGATGGAAAAGCAGCATAACCGGGGACAGGACGGAGCAGGCATAGCAGGCATAAAACTTAATGTTCAGCCGGGGAACAGGTATATCTTCCGGCAAAGGTCAAACAGGGCAGATCCGATAAAGGAGATATTTGATCTGATATATGGGGATATTGACAGGACCGGCAGTACGAAAATCAATGACAAGGAATTTATAAAGGAGAATATTCCTTTTGCATGCGATATCTACCTCGGGCACCTGAGATATGGCACATATGGAAGCAATAATATTGATAATGTCCATCCTGTAAGCCGTGAGAATAACTGGAAATCAAAAAACCTTGTAATAGCCGGGAACTTCAACCTGACAAATGTGAGCGAGGTTTTCGAAAGCCTTATTGACCTTGGACAAAATCCGGTGGATTTTTCAGATACGGTTACAATCCTTGAGAACATCGGACACCGCCTTGATGAAGAGAATGAAAAACTATTCAGGCAATTCAAGGAGAAGGGATATTCAAAAAAAGATATTTCTCCGCTGATAGAAAAAAACCTCGACCTGGCGACTATTCTGTCAAAAGCCAGCCGTAACTGGGACGGCGGTTATGTCATGGCAGGTATGGTGGGACACGGTGATGCATTTGTAATGAGAGATCCGGCAGGCATCAGGCCGGCGTTTTATTATATTGATGATGAGGTGGTTGTTGCAGCGTCTGAAAGGCCTGTCATACAGACTGTCTTTAATATCAGAACCGATAAGGTTATTGAACTGCCTCCGGCTCACGCTGTGATCATTAAAGCTTCAGGCGACACTTCAGTTGTCAGAATAAGAGAAGAATCAGAACTTCACAAATGCTCCTTTGAAAGAATATATCTTTCCAGGGGAACGGATAAGGAGATCTACCGGGAAAGGAAAAGGCTCGGTGAATTACTGACCCAACCCGTGCTGATGGCCGTTGATTATGATCTTGATAATACGGTATTTTCATATATTCCCAACACTGCTGAAAGCGCTTATTACGGACTGATAAAAGGAGTGGAAAATTATCTTAACCAGTCCAGGGTGGATATGATAATTAAGAAAGGGAAAACGCTGTCAAGGGAAGAGCTTGAAAAGATAATAAACCGGAGACCACGGGTAGAAAAAATAGCTGTCAAGGATGCAAAACTGAGAACATTTATCTCCGAAGACAAAAGCAGGGATGACCTTGTTGGACATATATATGATGTGACCTATGGAGTTATAAGAAGGGGCATCGATAACCTTGTGGTAATTGATGATTCAGTTGTGAGAGGTACCACGCTAAAGAAAAGCATTATTAAGATCCTGGATAGGCTTGAACCAAAGAAAATTATAATAGTCTCCTCTTCTCCGCAGCTCAGATACCCGGATTGTTATGGGATCGATATGGCAAAGCTCGGCGATCTCATTGCATTCAGGGCTGCAGTTGAATTGTTGACCGAAAGTGGCAGGGCTTCATTGATCAGTAAGATCTATGAAGAAGCCAGGGCTGAAATTCAGAAACCTGCCGGAGAAATAAGAAATCTTGTAAAGGAGATCTATAAACCGTTTTGTACCGAAGAGATTTCAGGAAAGATATCGTCAATGCTCATGCCCCCGGAAATAAATGCTGAAGTGGCAATTGTGTTCCAGTCAATCGAAGGATTGCATGAAGCGTGCCCCGGACATACGGGAGACTGGTATTTTACAGGTATCTATCCTACTCCGGGAGGCAATAAGGTAGCCAACCAGTCATTCATAAACTATGTTGAAGGGAGAAATATCAGGTCTTACTGATTTTCGTGTGAGAACCATGTGATAATGAAATCCTTCTTATAGGAAGCGAGGTGCCTGTTAATCTTTTCCACATATATATCCCTCAGCGTTATCATGATGCCTGTCTCCTCAACATTGCCAAAATGATGATTGATAAAAGTACCGAAAGTAAGCATCGTTGGTGAGAGATTCATATATGCATTTATAAGCGGGGGAATGTTCTCCCCGAGCTTCCTGACTTCAGCAGAAAGTGTCTTGTAATTCTCCTTATAGCGCCAGCTTTTAAAAAGCTTTTTCATTTCCTCTTCATGGAGATCAATATCAGCCGGTTCAATAGGGATAACCAGATTATCCGTATCGCCAAAATGATTTTTAAGAAAAAACAGGATCATATTCCTGGCCCTCCGGTTAAAATGCGGATACATTGTAACCTTCCCAAACAAGTATTTAATATGGTGATTTTCAATGAATAACGCACCGATTCCATCCCACAGGTTATCGAGGGCATAAAGGCTCTTTCTTCCTATGACCCGGGACTGATAATCAGGATGCACAAAAGAGCGCCCGAGTTCCATCATATGGGGACAATACTTTGACAGGAATTTCTCTGAAAACTTAAAATATACTGAAGAGGCAAGCTTTGTGATATCACATTGAGTACAGCCTTTCGGCGGAAAATAGAAGCGATATCCGCCGACTATTTCCCTGTGTTCCGGATCCCAGACAATCAATTGTTTCTGGGGATCTTCCTTCATCGTATCAAAATCATCCAAATCTATTGAATGTCCTGTTCCGCCTCCGGCATGACGAAAAGTGATCTCCCTTACCCTGCCAACCTCATGCATAAGAACGGGAGAGGTGTTATTATCGAAGATATATACCTCATTATCCCCATTATTTGTTTTACGGAGAAGCTTGTCCTGTGTGAACTCTGCCATTATCTGGTCCAGAGGTTGCCGGGCAACTATTGGTTCCATTTCGAATATTTTTTCAAAAAGTCGGATGCAAATTTAGTATTTTTTTTATTCCGTCTGTTTCATACGATTAACGATTCAAGTTCGTATGATCTTGATTTCACCCAGTCAGCCCATTCGAGCGATGATTTGGAATGATCAAAGGTTTGCCACGGAATAACTTTTCCGAAAACAAGTGAAATCTTCTTTTCCTTTTGGTTGAACATCTCATCCGGAAGGTATAGCATTTCAATGTTTGCCTTTATCCCAAGAGATTTTCTCAGGTTAGCCAGGTTATAGAAAAAGCTGGAGTTGCGGCCGGAAAAGAAAACCGGAACAATATCCCTTTTGTGTTGTACAGCTTTGGATATGAAACTTTTATGCCACACCAGATCTTTAATCACGCCATGCTTTTTACGCGAACAGAGTCCTGCGGGAAAATAGAGTATCTGGCTGTCGGATGCATAGGCCTCCTCAAGCACTCTGATTCCCTCCTTTGCCTGACCACCAAGCTTGTTGATCGGTAAAAATATACCGGAGAGGTTTTCAAGATTCATTAGCATATCGTTTACCGGGAACTTTATGCTTTCAAAGTATTTCAACAGTTCATTCATAAAGACCAGTCCATCGAGTCCTCCGAGAGGATGATTTGAAGCAAAAATATACCTGCCGGAGGAAGGAATGTTTTCATTACCGAAAACCCGGTATTCTATACCCATGGTTCTAAGTGTTGCCTTGATGAATTCGGCATCCTTCAGATGTCCATGATCTTTCAGTATTTTGTTTATGTCATCCTGATGAATTATCCTCTGCAGGTAGTTGATAACAAAGGACGGAATAACTTTTGCAAGGGAAGGATTTTTTGATCTGAGGACTTCCCCGACATTGATTTGCAGAAAGCCTTTTTTTTCTGAAGGCTGCTCCATTAGGCATTGGATTAATTGCGAAGTGCAAATTTATGATTTTTTGGGAATGCAAGTAATCACCCCCCGTAATCCATCCTCTCTGTGTCTCAGGTACTCACCCCCTTAATCCCCCTTTCTGCTAAAGCAAAGAGGGGGAAAATATTTATTTACAGTTAGTTAGCCCCCTTCCCACTTCAGCAGGGAAGGGGGTTGGGGGATAGGTACGTGTACTTGAGAAAAGAGGGCAAATGATTAGAACATAATTCCCCTCCAAAAGTTATCAACAAAGAAATAAAAAAAAGTGGAGGAAAGTGGGGGTAAGTGGATATTTTTTACTTACTTTACTGTTTTATATGCAAAAAAGGGTTTATGGCCACATTTATCGGCGATTACACGTGCAAGGTTGATGTCAAGGGAAGGATCATTCTTCCAATGGCATTCAAGAAGCAGATGCCTGCTGATGCACGCGACCATTTTGTGGTCCGCAAGGATATATTCGAAAACTGTCTTGTGCTCTATTCCCTTGAAGACTGGAACAGGCAGCTGGTGAAGATCAGGAGAAAGATGAATCCCTATAACCGGGAACATAATATGTTCCTGAGGAATTTTTTCAAGGGTACTGCGGAACTTACTCTTGACAGCAATAACCGCATGCTTATACCCAAAAGACTGCTCGATATTATCGGGGCAGAAAGGGATGTTGTTCTGGCTGGCCAGGACGGGAGAATAGAAATCTGGGCAGCAGATGTTTATGAAAGGCTCGATATGCCTGCAGAAGATTTTGCCAGCCTGGCTGAAAAGCTCATGGGCGGCAGTATTAATGAGCCTGACGAATAATGGTTTATCATATACCCGCGCTGCTGGATAAGAGTATCGAAGGGCTGAATATCCGGCCTGACGGGATCTATGTCGATGTAACTTTCGG
>CAYNGW010000121.1:0-6379 GCA_964396955.1 uncultured Rikenellaceae bacterium
GGCTTCCAAAAGGCTCGAGAACAGGGAACACGATCTTTCCCCTTTCAACCATTACCGTAACATTCCCGATGAAATCAAAATAACCGTCTGATTCACGATCAAGCTGGGAATTGAGGACATCCAGCCCCATGACCTGAAGAAGTATCTGATCCTCAAGCTTTCCTTCAGGCAGGTAGTTTATGGAGTTTCCTGTATTGTCATCCTGGTACAGGACATTAAGTTCAAAATCTTTCCTTTCAAGAGTACCGGACCCCAGCGAATATATATTTTTCATCATCAGATCCCAGGTCGGCAGTTTTGGTGTAAGGGTTGTACCTTTCAGAAGCCTGAGAAGAAGAGTCTGGGGAGCAGTAATACCATCCGTTGAAAACTCTCCCACTTTATAAATCTTCCCGTTCATGGTGTACTCAAAGGCAACTGCCAGAACCTCATCGGTATTCAGGGCTGTATTAAGGGAAATATATCCAAGCTGCTTATTGACAGTGTATTCCCTATCGCTCAGCTTACGGGCATTCTCGATCTTTTCGTAATCGCGTCCTATCTGAAATCCGGGGTATAAAGGATTCAGAGCATTGGACACCTGGTCAACGCTTCTCACCTCTGTGTATGTCGCGATAAGCTGATCATACATCTGGTTTGCGCCGTTATCGGGGTATAGTGATGCTCCGGCAGTTTCCTGGAACTCAGGGATATTGTTGTAAATATGATTTTTGTTTTCAGCAAGGTCCATGAATGCAATTATATTCCTGTTGCTGCCCTCCTCAAAGCGGCTCGTCTTATTTGTCACCCAGACTTCAATTCTTTCAATATTCACTCCCGAGCTTATTACAGGCATGGTCCTGAGGGCATCATCGTATATATCCCTGAAAAACTGTGACAGGAAGAAATGCCTGTTTGCCTCATA
Organism: uncultured Rikenellaceae bacterium; assembly: GCA_964396955.1. Lineage (GTDB taxonomy): Bacteria > Bacteroidota > Bacteroidia > Bacteroidales > VadinHA17 > LD21. The sequence continues at coordinate 905 of CAYNGW010000121.1, forward strand.
GTCATCTGCATAAATCTCGAAATCTGTAAGCTGAGCTCCCCCTTCCACCTCAACTACCGATGACTCTCCTTTCTGTTGTGAAAGAACCGTAGTAACTGTCAGTTTACCAAACTGCATTTCTGTTTTAAGCCCGAAAAGGCTGTAACTTCCTGTTATGAGAGTTCCTGTAAGGGGGAGTGTGACATCACCTGCTTCGACCTTTTTCAGTATCTCATCTTCCTTTCCTGAATACTGCAGCTTTGTTCTGTTTTCAAATTCAAACAACGCATCAGTATTGTAATTGACACCAAGTTGCATTTTGTCACCAATGGTCCCGGTGACATTCATCTGGATCTTTTCCTTAAAGTCGAATGTCGGTATTGTCCTCAGTTTTTCAGAAAGGGCATAATTTTCAGTACGTGATATATTTATCCCGAAGATAAGCTCAGCTGATCCCTGTGGGATGATGTTTATTGTATTGCTTCCGAATATCTTGTCGAATGTGGCGCCTCCCACTTCGATCTGCGGTATCAGTGTTGATCTGAAACCGGATTCTTCGCCTGATATCCTTGACTGCCAGTAATCCCTCATAGCCCTGGTATACTCATATTTCCTGAATTCCTCAGGGCTCATATGAACCGGCGGTCTATAATCAAATGATCCTACCTTCTGATAGATTATATATTCATTCTTCTCAGGATCATATAAAACATTTGATTTTATATTCGAAGGATTATCGAGGAAAAGAGGGGCTTTCTGTCTTGATTCCCAGGGAATTCCTGAAACATCCTCGAGCCTGAGTATCGTTTTCCGGGATGTATCACCGGATTGAACAGAGGTCTGGCTGCCGGCTTCTGCAGAGATTAACAAAAAGGAAGCTGACAACAAAGGATATAAAAATACCAGAAGATTCTTATGTGATATCCCTGATCCCAATCCGGCTTATATTCAGTATTACAAGTTCTTCAGCGCTCTCTTTATCAGGTCCTCGACGGAAAGGTTCTTTTCTTCCCGTAAAATTTTGTCAAGAACTTTTGAGACAGCGCTTCTGGCAAACCCAAGCATTACTAAGGCAGATAACGCTTCTTCGCGTTTTGTATTGTCTGAAAACGCAAATATTTCACCGGTTTCGGACTGTTTGCCAAGCTTGTCTTTAAGATCAACAATTATCCTCTGTGCTGTTTTTAATCCTATGCCTTTAACACTTTTCAGGACATTGACTTCAGATCCTATTATGGCTTTTTCTATTTCTGCCGGGCTGAGTGATGAAAGCATCATCCTGGCAGTGGCTGCGCCTACCCCTGAAACAGAAATCAGGAACCTGAAGATCTCACGTTCTTCCTTGTCGGCAAAACCAAAAAGCTGATGAGAGTCCTCCCTGATCACTTCATGTACAAGGATCTTAAACTCATCTTTGCCTTCAAGCGCTGAAAATGTTGTGAGAGAGATATTTATGAAATAACCCACACCTCCTGTCTCGATGGTAAGGAATGCGGGTGTGATCTGGGTTATTTTCCCCTTAATGTAATCGATCATAACTGGTGGTCGGTATTAAGAATTTCAGGAGGCAGTTCATCAACCTTGTCGGTATGTATTTCGATATCCTGATGCCTGAGGGGATCTTTTGTCAGTTCGGTATATTGTTTCCTGTTCTTAAAAATGCTGCAGGCCAGATAAACTGCCTGCCGGAATGAATTTTCAGAGGCTTCTCCCTTCCCTGCAATGTGGAAAGCGGTTCCGTGAACCGGGGATGTTCTTACGAATGGCAGTCCGGCTGTGAAATTGACTCCGGAATCAAACGATACCGCCTTGAATGGTCCTAATCCCTGATCATGATACATCGCCAGGACGCCATCAAATTTTGTAAATGTTCCTGCTCCGAAAAAACCATCTGCCGGGAATGGCCCGAAAGTCATTATCCCTTCTCTTTCTGATTGCTTCATTGCGGGAATGATTATTTCAGCTTCTTCGCTTCCCAGAAGGGAATTGTCACCGGCATGAGGATTAAGTCCCAGAATGGCTATCTGTGGTTTGCGTATCCCGAAGTCGCTTAAAAGAGACTGATTCATCAGCTTTATTTTCCTGAGCAGCAAATCAATTGTCAGCATGCCGGAAACCTTATTCAGGGGTACATGACCCGTAGCGAAACCGATCCGCATGTTTTCGCTGATCATGAACATCAGCACATCTTCAGCGTTTGTTTTCGATTTCAGGTATTCAGTATGTCCTTTGAAGCTGAATTTTTCAGACTGAATGTTCTTTTTATCAATAGGTGCGGTGATCAGAATATTTATCTTGCCGTTAATCAGATCTTCAACCGCTCTCTCGAGAGATATAAGAGCAGCTTCTCCGCCCTGCTGAGTGGATTTCCCGAGCTCAACCCTGACATCATCATCAAGGCAGTTGATCATGTTTGCCTTTTTAAGGTTTGCTTCGTCTGCGGATTTTATGTTATTAAAACTGAAATTGCTAATATTCAATGCCTTGCGATGATATGCCGCCACTTTTGGCGAACCATATACAATCGGTACACAAAGATCATTGATCATGTTGTCCATGAGGGTTTTGATTATTACCTCATAACCAATGCCATTGATATCTCCGTGTGAAATTCCGGCTATTATTGTTTTTGTTTCCATTTTTGTTACTTATAACTTTTAAAATCTGCTGCCAGCTGCTTCAGGAATGTTGCAAGCAGCCGTAATCCTGAACCCGGGCCCTGTTTCAGCCTGTAATAATCATCTTTTTTCAGTATGCCTGTCCCGGCAATATCAAGATGTATCAGCGGGTGCTTTGTAAATTTTTCAAGGAATTTCCCGGCAGTAATTGTTCCTGCTTCACGACCTCCTATATTCTTTATATCAGCAATATCGGACTTGATCATTTCGCCATACTCCTCCCAGAAGGGAAGCTCGGCAATCCTTTCATATACCATCTGTCCGCATTCCTCAAGAAGCGATATATATTTCCTGTCGGCATTGGACATCAATGCAATTGCCTGGTTGCTGAATGTAACGGCAGCTGAACCGGTCAGGGTAGCAATATCGATAATAAGTTCAGGATTATACCTTGATGCATAACTTATGGCATCGGCCAGAATAAGCCGCCCTTCAGCATCAGTATTTCCTACTTCAACTGTCATCTTGTTATGCATTGTGATGATATCTCCCTGGGTATATGCATTTCCCCCGGGACGGTTGTCCGTTGCAGGTATCAGGCCTATAATATGAAGCGGAATGTTGAATTTTGCAGCTGCATATAAGACACCTGTTACGGTGGCGGCGCCGGCCATATCGCCCTTCATCATTGCCATATAATCGCCGGTCTTTATATTAAGCCCGCCGGTATCATAAACTATCCCTTTGCCTATCAGGATCAGCGGATTTTTATTAAGACATTTTTCAGGTTTCCATTCCAGAATGCAGAATGCCGGAGGATCAACGCTTCCTTTGTTGACTGCAAGAAGCCCTCCCATTTTGAGCGCTTCAATCTTGCCTTTATTCAAGACTTCAACATTAAATCCGGCCGTTTTACCCGTCTTTTGTATCTCTGACGCCAGCCTGGCTGCATTAAGATAATTAACAGGCTCATTTATCAGGTCCCTGGCAAGATATACAGCATCAGTAATGCAGGTCAGCCATTTAATGGATGTTCTGTCAGCATCACCATATAATAATAGCTTTGAAGGGTAGTTCTTTTTTGGTTCTTCGGGTTCTTTTGTTTTGTATTTATCGAAGGAATAAAAGCTGAGTACAAGTCCTTCCGTTAAATCTTCAATTGCACCTTTATAGGAATCATTGGAAGTAATTACAAGCTCCCTGTGATTATTGGACCTGATAAGCTTTCTTAGGTTGTAAGCTGTCTTTCGGAGTTCCTCTTTTGCCCTGAATCCGGTGAATTCACTTTTGATTTTTACCAGGTAAGTGCATTTAAAATAAGAATTTATGAAAACATATTCTTCCTTAGACTTCAGCTGTTTCAGCGCATATTCCTTTTCAGTCTTGTTCAGACGCAGATTCTCAGGGATCCTGTCTTTTCCGATTATACATATAACAGACTGATCTGGTGATATTTGGGATATTTTAATTATTTCAGGTTTCATATTCTTCCGACTGGTTTTTGGAAGGTGTAAAGTTAAACAAAATATTGAATGTTTCGGTTCCAAAACGTTACCTTTGCTACTGCTTTTTACCCCCTTTCAATTTCCCCCAAGGGGGAAAAGCAGGATTGACTCCTTCCCCCCTGGGGGAAGGCCGGGAAGGGGGTAAACTACTTAGAAAATAAAATGATCCCTGATCATTTATATAACAAAGCTCTTGAACTGATCCCTCTTAACGAGGAAGAAGGTGTTGCGCTTTATAAAGAGGCTCCTCTCGAAGAGCTGATGTTTGTTGCAGATAAACTCAGGCATATTCATAATCCCGGCAATGTTGTCGGCTGGATGATTGACCGGAACGTGAATATTACCAATATTTGCTTCTCCCAATGCACCTTCTGCAATTTTTGCAGAAAGAAAGGATCTCCGGATGCATATATCACAACAACAGAAGAATATATCAAAAAAATTGATGAACTATATGCCCTCGGAGGAGATCAGCTTCTTCTGCAGGGGGGAATGAATCCTGACCTGGGACTCAGTTTTTATACCGATCTTTTCATGAAGCTTAAGGAACTCTATCCGTCCATTAAGCTTCATGCTCTCGGACCGCCTGAAATAGTCCATCTGGCAAAGAAAGAGAAAACAACTTTTCATGATATCCTCTGCAGGCTGATCGATGCAGGTCTGGATTCTCTTCCCGGGGCAGGAGCTGAAATCCTGTCCGACAGGGTAAGAAAAATCGTGTCTCCTGTAAAAGCATCAGCGGAAGAATGGCTTGAGGTGATGAGGGCTGCACACAGGCTTAACCTCCCGACTTCCGCCACAATGATGTATGGGCATATTGAAACAATTGAGGAGAGGATCGGTCATCTCATCAGGATAAGGGATCTCCAGGCTGAAAAACAAAAAGATCATTACGGGTTTATAACATTCATCCCATGGCCGTTCCAGGATGAAGGCACTGTACTCAGGGAAAAGCATGGGATAAGGAGCAGTTATAACAGCCCTGACTACATAAGGATAATTGCTGTCAGCAGGATTATCCTGAACAACATCAGAAATATACAGGCATCAATACTTACAGTAGGAAAAGAGACCGGGATGCTTTCGCTTCATGCAGGGGCCAATGATCTTGGATCGATAATGATAGAGGAGAACGTGGTCAGCGCTGCCGGATCAAATAACCGGTTCAGCGCAGATGACCTTCAATTAATAATCAGGGAAGCCGGCTTTGTTCCGATAAGAAGAAACCAGAAATACGAATACTATAAATAAAAATCGGTAATACTGATGCTGGCGCCGATTTGCAATCGGTGCCTGGCGACCACGAGTTCGGTGAAGCCAAATCCGCGCCAGCGTGGCAGTAAATGGAAATAAAAAAAGGGACATTTTACAAA
>CAYNGW010000122.1:0-6307 GCA_964396955.1 uncultured Rikenellaceae bacterium
CAAAGGGTTCAAGATACCGCAGGGAAAAAAGGGATGCAATAAGTCAGAAGCATCGGGAGGACGAGGACAGAATCGAACAGGAAAAGAATATTCTCAAGGTCACGGAATTCGTGTCGGTCAATGAGCTGGCAATCATGATGAATATTCCGGTTACCGACATTATCTCCACCTGTATGAACCTTGGGCTTTTTGTTTCAATAAACCAGCGTCTTGATGCCGAAACGATGGCACTTCTTGCCGATGAATTCAGTTTTAAGGTAGAGTTTGTAAGCGCTGAACTGCAGGAAGCTGTCAGGGAGGCAGATGATGAAGAAGAAGATCTTAAGCCCAGACCGCCGATTGTCACGGTAATGGGGCATGTTGATCATGGTAAAACAAAATTACTCGATTATATCCGGCGTACCAATGTTATCGCCGGAGAAGCCGGAGGCATTACCCAGCACATTGGAGCGTACAGCGTACAGCTTGATGACGGGCGCCAGATAACATTTCTGGATACACCCGGACATGAGGCATTTACGGCAATGCGTGCCCGCGGAGCCCAGGTTACGGATATAGCAATTATTGTCGTGGCCGCTGATGACGGTGTGATGCCCCAGACAGTTGAAGCCATCAATCATGCCTCAGCTGCAGGCGTGCCTATTGTATTCGCGATCAACAAGATTGACAAGCCTACTGCAAATCCCGATAAGATAAAGGAGGCTCTTGCCAACATGAACTACCTTGTTGAAGACTGGGGAGGCAAATACCAGTCACAGGAGATATCCGCAAAGAACGGGCTTAATATTGAATTCCTTCTTGAAAAGGTATTGCTTGAGGCTGAAATGCTTGACCTTAAAGCTAATCCCGATAAGCCGGCAATCGGTACGGTTGTTGAATCATCTCTCGATAAGGGAAGAGGATTCACGGCAACAGTTCTCGTAAAAGCCGGTACACTGAAGGTTAGTGATATCCTTCTTGCAGGCAGCTGCTTCGGACATATAAAGGCCATGTACAATGAAAGGGGATATAAGGTTACGGAAGTCGGCCCGGCAACCCCTGCCCTGATTCTCGGACTCAACGGAGCTCCGCAGGCGGGTGACAAATTCAATGTCATGGATAGTGACAGGGAGGCAAAGGATATCGCCACAAAGAGGGCACAGCTCCAGAGAGAACAGGGATTGCGTACACAGAAACATATTACACTTGACGAAATAGGAAGAAGGATAGCCATCGGCAACTTCCAGGAGCTTAATATTATCGTAAAAGGTGACGTTGACGGATCGGTTGAAGCCCTCAGCGATTCACTTATCAAGCTGTCAACACCCGAAATACAGCTGAATATAATCCATAAGGCTGTGGGTCAGATCTCTGAATCAGATATCCTGCTTGCTGCTGCCTCTAATGCAATTATTGTGGGATTCCAGGTCCGTCCTTCACTGGCGGCACGCAAGCTTGCCGAAAAGGAAGAAATTGATGTCCGCCTTTATTCTATAATATATGATGCCATAGAGGAAATCAGGTCAGCTATGGAAGGAATGCTGTCTCCGGAAGTCAAGGAGGAGATTGTCACTACCCTGGAAATACGTGAAATTTTTAAAGTCACAAAAGTAGGTACAGTTGCCGGATGTTATGTCAAGGAAGGGAAGATCGCAAGGAATACCAAAGTGCGTGTCATACGCGATGGCATTGTCATTTATACCGGTGAGCTGGGATCACTTAAACGCTTCAAGGATGATGTAAAGGAAGTCGTAGGGGGATATGAATGCGGACTTAACATTCAGAATTTCAACGATATAAAAGCAGGCGACATTGTTGAAGGCTACCAGGAAGTCGAGGTCAAGAAAACCCTATAATAGTGTCTGATATTTTTCTGCTGAGAGCAGGGTGCTGGCTTCTGCAGGATCAGTAATTTTTATTTTCACCATCCATCCTTTCCCATAGGGATCCTTATTCACAACATCCGGAGACTCTTCGAGTGAAGGATTAACTTCAAGGATCTCCCCTCCTACCGGCATAAACATATCCGATACTGTTTTTACTGCTTCGATAGTTCCGAAGACTTCCTCCTTCTTAAGGGTTTCTCCAAGAGTTTCTATCTCGACAAAAACCACATCTCCCAGTTCTCCCTGGGCAAAATCGGTTATTCCAACATAACCCATATCTCCTTCAATGCGAAGCCATTCATGGTCTTTGGTATACAAAAGATCTGCCGGTACGTTCATGATTATGAATTTTAAAAATTATTTACTGGATAATAATGATTTATCAATCCAAAAATAAGGATTTTTTTTAAACCTCAGGATTAATGATCCAAAACTCATTAAACCTTTCTTGTCGATCCCTTAACAACAAGCTCAGTTTTTATGCTTTTGCGAATGCAGGTCCTTTCTTTTCCCAAACAATCAAATCCTTTGAAAATGCTATACTTAGACGGGCAATCTTGTAATTCCGGGAAGTATAGGTTAACACATATAAGGAATCGCCAGTTTGTATAATTCCGGGATCTTCCTCGCCCTTAAACGGATCAACAAAGCTGAATGATGAATCTGCCTGGATTATTGGATTTTCTTTGGGCTTATAAAATGATCTGAAATTCCATTCTTTTTATGGTATTGACTGACATCCGATAAAAATTAGCAAAATCAGGAAATAAGATGCTTTTTTCATATTTATATTTTTTTGTTTGTAACTGATGCGAAGTTCCATTCTTGCATATAACAGTGAAAAATCTGGAAATTTTTATTATAGTATATAATTTTAACCACGGGTTACACGGAGTAATTTTCCCCCATCTCCTCTTCTCGTCCTCTCCCTCCTTTTCTTGCCGTTGCACCGTTGCGCCCTTGTACCGTTGTACCATTATTTCACATATACCTTATATCCCCACGGATCAAGTGTGTGTTTTACACTTAATGGAAATTCTGTTTTCTGATTTGTAAAATATTCTGTGTACTCACCTTCAATTCCTTTCAGTACCGCTTTGAACGACACGCTTCTTTTTGTAAGATTAAGGAAAACCAGTACCCTGTTGCTATTTTTCTCCCGGTAAAAAGCAAGAACTTTCCTGCTGCGGTTTGTTTTGATTTTATTCATGGGGCCGCCTGAATCACCGTTCCAGAGAGCTTCATTATTCTTCTTAAGCTTTATGAGGTCTGCATAGAACGAGGTGAGATCGCATGCATCCCAGTCAATTGTATCCCTGACAAAGAATTTCAGCTTCTTGTCAAGGCATGTTTCCTGACCGCTGTAGATCAGGGGAACACCCTGAGCTGTAAATATCAGGGTGGCAAAAACCTGCTGGGCTTCGCCCATAAGGGAATCTATAGTTCCGGCCCATGAGTTTTCATCGTGGTTTGTCAGGAACATAAGCCGGTAAACATTTTGCGGATATACCGCCTGCTCCCTTTCAAAGTACTTCATTATCACATTTGCGCTGTCTTTTCCCTGCGCCACACTGTTCATCAGGTGATGCATTTCCCATGCATAGTTCATGTCAAATCCTTTCTCCATGAAATAGCCAGGTCCTTCGTATTCCGCAAGCATCAGAACCGGTTTGATCATACTCAATTCTGATTTTGCCCTGTCCCAGAATTCTTTGGGAGTATTGTGCGGATGGTCGACCCGGAATCCGTCAACTCCCAGGTTAACCCAGTATTTCATGGCCTCAATCATGTAATCATGAAGTCCTTTCTGTGACCAGTCAAGCTGAATTACATCAGTCCAGTCAGTACCTGTCGGAGGGGTAAATTTACCTGTCGAGTCTTTCGCATACCACTCAGGGTGATCAATTGTAAGCTGATTATCCCAGGAAGTATGATTAGGCACCCAGTCAAGCAATACATACATCCCCAGCTCATGGGTTTTATCGATAACATTTTTCAAATCATCAATTGTACCAAATTCCGGGTTGACACCCATATAATCCTGTACGGAATAATAGCTGCCAAGCTCACCTTTCCTGTTTACAGCTCCTATAGGAAAAGTCGGCATGAACCACAGAACATCAATTCCCAGAGCTTTTAGTCTTGGAAGATGTCCGGCAAAAGCTGTGAATGTTCCCTCGTCAGTGTATTGTCGTACATTGACCTCGTACATAATCATCTTTTCTGACCATTCCGGGTGTATTGCTTTAGAGGTGAAAGGCTTCAGCTCTTTCTTTTTACCGAGGAAAGAACATCCGCCAACTATGATGGCCAACACCATAAAAAACGTTAACAGGCCGAAAAGTACTTTTTCCATGATTTTTAAATTTATTTTTTTCTTAATCTAACGGTCTTTTTTTCTTTACCGTCAATCTGATACTCTTTCTCCAGAACAATAACTTTCAAAGCTTTGGATGAAAGATTTTTAATAATTACATCTTTATGGTTCACCGTCACCTCAAACAGGACTCCCCTGAACCTGGCATGGTATGAATATGATTTCCACTGGTCGGGTATCAGCGGATTGACAAGTATCCTGCTGTCAAGTATACGCATTCCAGCGAATCCCTCCACAATTGCGAGCCATGTTCCTGCCATGCTCGTGATATGAAGGCCGTCTGCGACCTCATTATTGTAATCATCCAGGTCGAGCCTGGCAGTCCTCAGGTAAAGCTCATAAGCTTTTTTGATATTGCCGATCCTTGATGCGAGAATTGAATGGATGCATGCCGACAGGGATGATTCATGGACCGTCATTGGTTCATAGAAATCAAAATTCCGTTTTATTGTTTCTTTGTCATATTGATCTTCAAATACATATAATCCATGAAGCACATCAGCCTGCTTGATGAAGCATGAACGCAGGATCCTGTCCCATGACCAGTGCTGATTTATCGGGCGTTCACCTGAAGGTATTTTTTCTGCAGGCATCAATTCCTTGTCAAGGAATCCATCCTGTTGAAGAAATACTTTCCTTTCATTGTCAAAAGGCAGGTATATATCTTTAATCACCTTCCGCCAGATATCTGTTTCCTTTTTTAAATTAAAACCTGTTTTGCTCAGCAGTCTCTTGAACTTATCGGGATTATTCTTCCTTACAAGTTCCACGCTGCTGATGGTATATGACAATGTCCACGCAGCCAGTGTATTGGTGTACCAGTTGTTATTGACATTGTTTTCATATTCGTTTGGCCCAGTCACACCAAGTATGACAAATTTCTTCCTGTTTTCTGACCATGTTGCTCTCTGGCTCCAGAACCGTGAGACCCCGATCAGCACCTCAAGTCCGTAATCGGCCATATAATTATTGTCGCCGGTATGTCTTATGTAATTAAAAATTGCGTATGCTATTGCTCCGTTCCGGTGGATCTCTTCGAAGGTTATTTCCCATTCGTTATGGCACTCCTCGCCATTCATGGTAACCATCGGATAGAGTGCTGCTCCATTCCTGAAACCAAGCTTTGAGGCATTTTTTATACTAGCGTTAAGATGCTTGTACCTGTATAACAACAGGTTCCTTGCTACTTCCTCATCAGCAGTCTTCAGGAAAAAGGGAAGTGCAAATGCTTCCGTATCCCAGTATGTGCTTCCACCATATTTTTCGCCGGTAAAACCTTTGGGTCCAATGTTCAGCCTTTCATCTTTTCCGGTGTAAGTCTGGTTCAGGTGAAAAATATTGAATCTTATTGCCTGCTGGGCTGCAATATCACCTTCAATTACAACATCCGAGGCTGACCATATTCTTTCCCATTCATGCCTGTGTTCTGCAAACATTCTGTCAAATCCTTTTGATAACGATTTCCTAAGCCGCTTTTTCACATCATTCATCAGGCTTTCCTTTGGATTATTCAATGAAGAAAGCACTGAGGCATATTTGATAACGGTCAGCTCGTCTCCTGGTCTTATTTTTACCTGTAATGCATTTCCGACATATTTTTCACGATTGGTCAGAGATGGTTTTACAGAAAGTGTTTTTTTGTTTTTGAAGATATCACAGCACATTCCGGTGGCAACGTGAAAATCGGTCTTCATTGTTCTTGAAATGATGATCCCTGTACCAGCGGTTACTTCCCTTCTGACCTCTTTCCAGAATTTCTTTCCGTAATTGGCATCTTCATTCTTTACATCAGAATTAATATACAGATTAAAATCTATAAGACCTTCAAAATCAACAGATCTGACTGAATATCTGATTACACCTGCATCAGGTTCGGACATACTTACAAACCTCCTGGCATTAAATTCAAGAGTTTTCTTAAGGGATACTGAAAGCCTGAAACTCCTCTCAAGATATCCTTCCTTCATGTTAAGTATTCTTTTGAAAGAAGTGATCTTTGAAGTTGCAAGATCGACAGGAATTCCATCGATAAATACATCTATTCCGATCCATTTCGGTGCATTCA
>CAYNGW010000123.1:0-6275 GCA_964396955.1 uncultured Rikenellaceae bacterium
CTCTGCCGCATTCCTGCAGGCTCATATACCCCGAATTTGGGAAACCACTGGGCAACAAAATAGAAATCGCCGGTAAAACCGGTTCTCCTGATGCGTGACGGCAGTTTTGTTTCAAAATCCACATTTATGAAAACAGTATCTCCGGGTTTGGCAGCCTTTGGCAGAATCACCTGAAGAACCGTGCTGTCCGATGGGTTGGCATCATCTGGTCTGATGTATTGCATTAACGGCATCAGGTTAGTTCCATACCTGTCAGTCATAGTACTGATGTCTATCCAGCCCGGGTCGGATTCTTTCTTCCCGGGGGATCCTCCGGATTCCGTGAACAGCGTCGAATTCCTGCTCTTAAAAGCATTCATATACATATGAAGCTGAATATCAGGTACCGCTTCGGGCGAAATATTAACCCAGTAGGCATTCATTGTTCCGGCAACAGTCTTTGTTGCGGTATCAAGTTTTACATCAATCCTATAGCCTGTAATTCTTGGACTCAGGGGCTCCTTGTTGATAATCTGGGAATGCAGGGATCCGGCAATAACCAACAACGCGAAGAATGGTATTACCTTTTTTTTCATCTTATGAAATGATTTTATACTATTTTATAGGTTGAAGTTACTGGATTTTTCTATTCAAACTTCTTTTCCATGAAAAATGTGTTCCTGACATCATAATTATCATATTAGCTTTTTCATGAATGAACATTGAAAGGGCAAAGGAGCACTTTTATCAGCCGGTGGCGGAAAAGTATATGCATGCAAGCTCGCCATGGATATGTTCAAATTCAAGAAAGAAGACCTTAGTGAACATGTGAGCGGGATCCTTACCGTTGGTGAGTTCTATGAACATGCCGGAGGAGAAGGTTCTCAGATCATATTCACCTGATCATAACAATAAACTTCCTGGTTTTCAGGCTGGTCAGATCATCAATATCCTGAATCCCAGTACATTGACAAGCTTCTGACCGGGACAGAAGACCTTATATGCAAGAGGCCAGACTTTAGAAAGATATCTGTCCTGTTCCTGACGGATAATTATTATAAGTTCATCAAGAGCAGGTGAATTGCCGGAACCTGAATATGTGTATCCGAGTGTTTTGATCAGCTGAAAAAGATCGTTGTGCTTGCCCAGGCTCTGAGTGATCGAATCAAGCTTCTTTTCCAGCGCCTTCACTACCGGAGGATTAAGAGGCCGGAAAAAATAGAGCTGATAGAGGAAATCCTTTGCTTTCTTCCTTAACTCATGGAGATTTTCCGGTTTAGGATTATTTCTTGCAGTCAGGTATTTATCGACCACTATATTATATGAATTATCGAGCTCATTGAGAAGCTGTTTCGCATCCAGATTATTCATGCTCTGAAAACGGATCCTGTAGCCGGCCTTATCAAGAAGATCATCTATTTTCTGCAGATCGTTTTTAATATCCTGTAACGCTTCCCGCGGCGGTTCAGTTTTTCTCATCAGGACTTCAAGCTTTTCATTGTCCTGAAGCAATGAGAAAATCCGCGATTTCTTTTTCCTGAGGTCTTTAAGTGTTTTTCTATGAACTGAGGTTTCCCTCCATGAGCACAATATACGGCCTGCTTCCCTGAATGTACCGTATTCCCGGTCATATGATTCCTTGTCTATCTGGCTTACTAAAAGCCTCATCACCGCTCTTGCCTTCTTCATCAGCACCCTGATGTCGTGCACAGCTACCTCGTCCGGAACAGGCGCCCGTCCCAGCAATGCCTGTGATTCCCTGATATATCCTGCGAGAGCAGGCTTGATCTCCTTTAGTTTCACATAATCAGGTTCCATTTCACTTTAAAAGCTTAGGATGATAAAATTACTATTATTTTCAATATCGCCTGAAAAAGTTAAATTTGTTATATAATTAACCTCTAAATCAATTCTTTGTTTCAGATTTAACGGAATTAGATGAAAAAAATAATCTTTGTCCGGCATGGAAGAGCCGAAGATCAGACTTCAGGGATCACTGACTTTGAAAGGTCACTGACTGTCAAGGGAAAGGTCATAACCAGGCAGATGGCAAAACGGTTCAGGGAAAGAGAGCCTGATCCCGGCCTTATGATCACAAGTCCTGCTTTCAGGGCTCTTGAAACGGCTTATATCTTTGCCGGCGAATTCGGCATAAAACCGGAAGAGATCAGGATCGAAAGCAACATTTATTTCAAGACAGGATTAAAGATTCTTTTCGACATGCTTGTATCAATCGGTGATGAAAATGATACAGTGACTCTTTTCGGTCATAATCCTTCATTTACCGAAATACCCGACCGTTTATGCAAATCAGGCTGTGAATTCCTGACAAAGACAAGTTTAGTTTGTATATCATTTCCCATCAGGACATGGTCGGAACTCAAGACTGATATCGGGAAACTGGAATATTTTCTTAAACCGTTAAAATAAGTATGAACAAATCATTTATTCCCAAGGAGATCAGCTGGTTATCGTTCAATGAACGGGTCCTCCAGGAAGCTGAGAATAAAGAAGTCCCTCTTATTGAGCGTTTTAAATTTCTTGGTATTTATTCAAACAATCTTGATGAATTCTTCAGGGTCAGGGTTGCAACATTGAAAAGACTTTCCCAGTTCGGAGCAAAATCGAAGGATGTTCTGGGATACAATCCGAAAGCCACCCTCAAAAAGATACACGAAATTGTACTTGCACAGAATTCCAGGTTTGAAAAGATCTACTCCTCCCTCATCCAGGAGCTTGATAAGCATAAAATACACATTATCAATGAAAAACAGCTTAACAATGAACAGGCTGAATTTGTCAGGAACTATTTTATCAGAGAAGTAAGGACAAGGCTGATGCCTTATCTTATTGAAAAAGATGTTGAACTGCCAAACCTTACTGATGATGCAATTTACCTGGCGATCATCCTGCATAAGAAGGCAACTGACAGGAAAAGATATGCACTTCTGGAGGTGCCAAGGGATGTCCTGCCCAGATTCATCATCCTTCCGGAGATCGGTGACGATAAGTATATCATTTACCTTGATGACATAATCAGATTTGGAGTTAAGGATATCTTCTTCCTTTTTGATTTTGATGAATTTACTGCATATACGATCAAGCTGACCAAAGATGCTGAACTTGAACTGGTTGATGATATCTCAGAGAGTTATATTGAAAAACTTTCACGCAGTCTGCACCAGCGCAAGTGGGGTTCCCCTGTAAGGTTCATTTATGACCGGAAGATGCCCGATGACCTCCTGAAAACACTTACCAAAAAGCTCAATTTTGGTCCTGATGATGTTGTAATACCTGCCGACAGGTACCATAACCTGAAGGACTTCATGCATTTCCCAAATCTTGGGAAGAAGAAATTCTATTATGAGCCCATTGTACATGTTCCTCACAAGGATATTCTGCCAGGCAAAAGCATTTTATCCGCCATCAAGAAAAGGGACATCCTGCTTTTCTTCCCTTATCATTCATTCGACCATTTCATTGACCTCTTAAGGGAAGCATCTATTGACCCTTACGTAACTTCCATACAGATAACTCTTTACAGGCTGGCACGCAATTCCAGCGTTATCAATGCCTTGCTGAATGCCGCGAGGAACGGTAAAAACATAACTACCGTGGTGGAACTCCAGGCAAGGTTCGATGAGGAGGCAAACATCCTGTGGGGAAACAAGCTTATGGAAGAAGGAGTCAAAGTTATTTATGGGGTGCCCGGACTTAAGGTTCATTCCAAACTCCTGCTGATTACGCGGGTTAAAGACGATGTTACACAACGGTATGCAGCAATCGGCACAGGGAATTTTAACGAGGATACAGCCAGGATTTATACCGATCACCTTCTTCTGACATCAGAACTTAAGATAACCAATGAGGTGCAGAAAGCTTTTAACTTCTTTAATGTCAATTATAAAAAAGATAACTATTATCATCTCGTCCTCTCTCCTTTTTCCCTCAGGAATAAGATCAACCTGCTGATAGAGAATGAAATAAAGAATGCAAAGGCAGGGAAAAAAGCATATATTCATCTCAAACTTAACAATATTACCGACTTTGAGATAATCAATAATCTTTACGAAGCAAGCTCCGCCGGTGTGAATATAAAGCTTATTGTCAGGGGAATGAATTCCCTTGTTCCGGGAACTAAAGATTCAAGCGAGAATATCAAAGCTATCGGAATTGTCGACAGGTTCCTTGAGCACAGCAGGTTCATGATCTTCCGGAACGGAGGCAAGGAAGAAGTTTTCATTTCATCTGCCGACATGATGACAAGGAACATTGACCACCGGATTGAGGTAACCTGTCCGGTTTTTGACAAGACCCTTAAAAATGAGCTTAAGGAAATTTTTGATATTCAGTGGAACGATAATATTAAAGCCCGAAAGCTCGATGCCTCGCTTTCAAACAAATTTGTCAAGCCCGGTAAAAAGGAGATCCGGTCACAGGTTGAGGTATATAACTACCTGAAAAAAGCTCATGAATAAACCAGCTGATAATTAATGAATTACATTGTTCTTGTTACCGGAACGGTTATTATAGTCCTGTTCTCATGGTTTTTCTCGATCAGGGATAAAAGGTATCATGGTATTTCCAGATTCTTCTCTTTTGAAAGCATTTTCATTCTTTTTCTCCTGAACTGGAGAGTCTGGTTCCGCGATCCTTTATCGTGGAATCAGGTAATATCCTGGATATTGCTATTTTCATGCATATATCCGGTTGTTGCAGGATTTGTCCTGCTTAAGAGAAAAGGAAAATCGGAAAAATCCCTGGAAAATACCACCGTCCTGATAAAGTCAGGTGTATATCATTATATACGTCATCCTCTTTATTGTTCCCTCCTTCTACTTGGAACCGGCATAATGTTCAAGGACTTAGGAACACTTCATCTTATTGCCGGATCAATCAATATTGTTGCCCTCTTTATTACTGCTAAAATTGAAGAAAAGGAGATGATAGCAAGATTCGGTGATCAGTATGCCGAATATATGAAGGAGACTAAGATGTTTATTCCGTTTCTACTCTGACAGCCAGGCCATTACCTTCTCTGATCCCGGTTTTTCCTTAGAGTAGAGCACATCAGCCAGCTTACCGTTTTCATCGATAAGATATTTCTGGAAGTTCCATTTCACCTCCGAATCCATTACGCCATTTTTCTCTTTTGAGGTAAGCCATTTATAGAGAGGATGCATATCGTCTCCCTTTACCGAGATCTTATCCATCATCGGGAATGTAACACCATAATTTTCAGTGCAGAACTGCCGTATTTCAAATGCCGATCCCGGCTCCTGGTTCATGAAGTTGTTTGCAGGAAACCCGATGATCACAAGCTTGCTGCCGTATTGTTGGTATAATTTCTCAAGGTCCTCATACTGAGGTGTATATCCGCATTTGGAGGCTGTATTGACTATCATAACCTTTTTGCCTTTCAGGGAGGCAAAGTCAAAGTCACCTCCCTCAAGTGTTTTGACCCTGAAGCTGTAAAATCCGTCTGATTGCGACAGTACCGGCAATGAAACCAATATCAGGAATATAAAGCTAAAGAATTCTATCGTTTTCATATTAAAGTATTTTGTTTCTATAACGCTTGTCCTGTATGATTGTTCAAAGTAAATTCATCGTTATTTCTGAATCTCATTTACAGAACTTATTTCCATCACGACCGGGAATGTCATGTTTTCAGTGAAAGTCAGCTCAATATTACCATTCAGCCTGGAGGTCATAGTCTGTTTGATGAAGTACCCTTCCTTTATTGCAAAGAAAACAACACTTGTACCGGTAAATGAACCGGATGTTTTCACATCCATTCCCTCTGACTGTGTTTTCATGATCTGTGTTCCGGAAAGAGTTGAGGATATTTTTGCACAATCGATGCCATTGATAGTCTCTATGCCTTCATATTTATTTTCTGTATTGATAAGCGATTTAATGGTTGAACTTGGTGCAGTTGTATTCACAGAATCACTTGATGTCCATGTATCACCCGGTTTCACATTTCTTTCCGGCAGATCGGGGAAATAATCGGCAAAATACTGTGCAGCATTGGACTGACCGCTTCCCGGGATGTTAAATACAGTTTTATTGGCTTCCGAGAGGTCTACTTCCTTCCCTGAAGATGAAATAACCATAGTAAATACTTTTCCTATCGCTTCAGTTAATGGTCCTCCTGAGAAACCATTAGGCGATTCAACTTCCTGTGCCAGCGTGTCAATCACCATTTCCAGTATCAGGTTATTGCCCTGCTTGCCGGTTGATTTAACGGAACTGCCGATAACCTGTGACACATTTGCCTGCATTGCCATTCC
>CAYNGW010000124.1:0-6273 GCA_964396955.1 uncultured Rikenellaceae bacterium
GTTCCCGATCCGTACAGGTGCCTCGAGGATAACCTGTCCGAAAAACACGCTGCATGGGTGAAGGAACAGAATATTGTAACGTTCGGATACCTCGAAAAGATCCCATACAGGGAACAGATAAAGGAGAAACTGACAGCGATGTATAATTATGAAAAGTACGATATGCCTCACAGGGAAGGTGACTATATCTACTTTTCGAAAAACGATGGCCTCCAGAACCAGTATGTCATTTACCGTCAGAAGGAAGGAAGAGAGCCTGAAGTATTCCTCGATCCCAATACATTTTCTGCTGATGGTACAACCTCCCTGGGTGAGATGGGATTCTCAAAGGATGGAAGCATGGTTGCTTATTCAATTTCCGAAGGAGGATCCGACTGGCGGAAGATCATAGTAATGGATGCTCCTTCAAAAGAGATCATCGGGGATACCCTCACTGACATAAAGTTCAGCGGTATCTCCTGGCAGGGAAATGACGGTTTTTATTATTCCAGTTATGACAAGCCAAAAGGAAGCAGGCTGTCAGCGATGACCGATCATGATAAGCTCTATTATCACAAGCTTGGAACGAAGCAATCTGAAGACAAGGTAGTATTCGGTGCCGATAAAGTAAGGAGATATGTTGGTGGTTATGTCACCGAGGATGAAAGATATCTTGTTGTTACTGCTTCCGTATCAACAACAGGAAATGAATTGTACATCAAGGACTTGACAAGGAAAAACTCTGATTTTCAAACTATAGTCAATAATTTTGACAGCGACAGTTATATTATTGACAACGACAGATCAAAACTCTATATCGTTACCAACCTGAATGCGCCAAACACCAGGATAGTGACTACGGATGCAGCAAAATCCGGTATTGAGAATTGGACCGATTTTATTCCTGAAACGGAAAATGTGCTTAGTCCATCCACAGGAGCAGGATTCTTCTTCGCAAAATACCTGAAAGATGCCATTTCATATGTAAAACAATATGATAAAATAGGCCAGCTTGTCCGCAAAATTACTCTTCCCGGAATCGGAAGCGCAGGGGGATTCAGCGCTAAAAAAGAGAGTAAGGAGATATATTATTCCTTTACAAATTATACTACCCCTGCTACAATCTATAAAATGGATCCTTTATCAGGGAACACAGAAGTTTATAAGAAGCCTGCAGTTTTGTTTAACGGAGAAGATTATGAATCTGTTCAGGTCTTTTATGAATCCAAAGATGGCACCCGCGTTCCTATGATAATAACATATAAGAAGGGGACACCCATGGACGGCAGAAATCCGACCATACTTTACGGCTACGGAGGTTTCAACATCAGCGAGATCCCGGGCTTCAGCATTACAAATGCCCTATGGCTTGAAACAGGAGGGATTTATGCTGTACCCAACATCAGGGGTGGCGGTGAATATGGTGAAAAATGGCACCTGGCCGGAACTAAAATGAATAAGCAGAATGTATTCGATGATTTTATTGCTGCTGCTGAATACCTTATAAATAATAAGTATACCTCACCCGACTATCTTGCAGTACGGGGCGGTTCAAACGGCGGTCTTCTTGTCGGCGCAGTCATGACTCAAAGACCTGAGCTCTTCGAAGTCGCACTTCCGGCTGTCGGTGTTATGGACATGCTGAGATATCATAAATTCACTGCAGGAGCCGGTTGGGCATACGATTACGGGACCTCAGATGAGAGCCCGGAAATGTTCAATTACATCCTGAAATATTCTCCTGTACAGAATGTCAGGGAGGGAATAAAATACCCGTCAACCCTTGTAACAACAGGCGATCACGATGACCGGGTTGTACCGGCTCATTCATTCAAGTTTGCAGCACATCTCCAGGCAAAACAGGCCGGGATGAATCCTGTGCTTATACGAATTGAAACAAAAGCCGGACATGGTGCGGGAACGCCTGTCAGCAAGACAATTGAGCAATATGCCGATATCTTCAGCTTCACACTCTGGAACATGGGGATCAAGGAGCTGAAATGAAATAATTTCAATGACAGATAAAATAATAAGAATCGGAATTGCCGGATCAGGCTATGCTGCAAGGTTCCATTATGAAGCCTTGCAACGAATTTATTCCGTGAATGTTAAAATATCTGGATCATATTCTCCAACTGCTGAAAGACTTAAGCTGTTCACTGAGGAACGTCATCTGAGAGCTTTCAGCAGCCTTGAGTCCCTGATTGATAATTCAGATGTTATTCACGTTTGTACACCTCCTTCAACACATGAGCCGATCGTGATCGCAGCTCTTGAAAAAAATAAACATGTGATCGTCGAAAAACCTTTCACAGGATATTTCGGGGACAGCAGCAAAGAGTTTAATGGAGACAGATTCCCCCGCGAAAAAGGGCTTGAACAGGCTCTTGCCAGCGTAAAAAGAATGATTGAGGCAGAAAAAAAGAGCCGGGGAAAGATCATGTATGCTGAAAACTGGATCTACGCTCCTGCAGTAATCAAGGAACGTGATATTCTCCGAAAGACAAAAGCCCAGATCCTGTGGATACATGGTGAAGAATCTCATTCGGGCTCTCATTCACTGACTTATGGTCAATGGAAATTTTCCGGAGGAGGCTCAATGATCGGCAAGGGATGTCATCCTCTGGCAGCAGCATTACATTTTAAGCAGGTTGAAGGCAAGGCACGCAATGGCAGACCAATCAGACCGGCAGCTGTGTCAGCCCGTACACATACAGTTACAAGGATGCCTGGGTTTAAGGATGAAGGTCATCTCAGGACTACCTATAAAGATACAGAGGACTTCGCGTTAATTCATGTTATTTTCGATGACGGGACATTCGCTGATATTTTTGCCAGCGAGCTGGTGCTGGGAGGTGTACATAACTGGATAGAGGTAAATACCAGCAATCACAGGACGATCTGCAATATAAGTCCCAATAATGCAATGCAGTCATATACACCCGACGGGAAGCACTTTAATGATGTTTATATAGTTGAAAAAACCGGGACCAAGCAGGGGTGGTCTTCAGTCTCACCTGATGAAAGCTGGTTCACAGGTTACCAACATGAGATGGAGGCTTTCTACAGGTCGGTTGCTTTCGGTGAACCTGTTGAAAGCAACAGCAGCCTGGCAGCAGATGTGATCTCAACAATCTATGCAGGCTACCTTTCCGCTGAAAGAAAAGGATCAGAGGTTACTGTTACATTGTTATAAAATTCTTTACGACAATCTCACCATATACTACTTCGAGGAAGGGCTCCCCGTTTTTCATGCCGACATTACCTGTTCCACTGCATCATACCTCACGCCTGAAAGAGCCTGTTAAAATGATTTTTTTCTTGATTATATTTTTTAATTCCCCATGTACAAATATAAAAACATTTTTGTGCCTCATTAATAATAATAAAGAATCAAAATATCATATTATAATATCTAACTTGATTTAAATAATAACGTAGTTTTCATAAAAAGTATTGATGCCAAGATATTTTTTCAGGAATAACTTGCCCTTGTATTTG
This sequence comes from uncultured Rikenellaceae bacterium, assembly GCA_964396955.1. Taxonomy (GTDB): domain Bacteria; phylum Bacteroidota; class Bacteroidia; order Bacteroidales; family VadinHA17; genus LD21. The sequence goes on from CAYNGW010000124.1 coordinate 3,481, forward strand.
AGCGGCAGTCTGTTGAAAGACGGATCATGATCAAAAGCCCAGTTTTTGCGTTTTATATATTCCTGCATCACTTCCGGGTGAGTATCGGTAAACAGCCTGAGGGCATCTATTGATGAATAATCATATATCGAACCGTTGCCTATTTCTTTTGTCCAGTCTATACCCTCATAAAAAGAAATTGTATTCTTCACTCTCTTCATCATTACAGAAGGTTCCTTGACCCAGCCATAATGATAAACATAAACGTCAATTGGTTTGACATTCAGTTTTTTATTAACTCCTTTTCTGAAACCCTGGGCATCTTTGAATGAATAAATCGATTTATCATTCCTGATGACCCTTATCTCATGCCTGTACCACCGCGGTGAAACACCTACATAATCATATGAACCATAGAAATGCAGATACTTGAACAGAAGACCATCGACCATATAATTGTCTCTCCATTTTCCCATCTCCGAACGAATTGTGTCCAGGTATTTCTCATGGATAACTTCATCGCCCTGGATATAAAATGCCCAGTCAGAATCAGATGGCACCGCATTTAAAGCTTTGTTGGTTTCTGAGGCATAGATCCCTCCATACTTTTTCAACTCGGGTGAATCGTCCCAGACAGTGTTGATTATCTTAATTTTCTGCTTATCGATTTTCAGAATCATCTCCTCAGTTCCATCATCTGAGTTTCCGACAGCAACTACAAAATCGTCGCAAACCGGTAATATTGATTTTATGGCTGCAACAACCGGATAATCAAATTTGATGGCATTCCGTATAAATGTAAAACCCGAAACTTTCATATCGCAGATTTGACTTTATTTTTCAGGAAAGAGAATCTTGTATAACAAATGCAATCTAAAATAAATGACTTGTGATGCAAATTTAAAGCAAAAATACACCATTATGCAGGTTACTGCTGCAGTAAATTTTTAATAATACAAATACTTTCTTGTCAGCTTTGCCGACAAGCCTCAGGAGAAAGTGCCTTACCTTAAAGATTGTCTGTCCTGCGCCAAATCCGGATGGATGATCATATACCTGAAGCCATCTTGTCAAAATCCTTGACCGGAATAGCCTCTGAAGTTACGAAAGCAATTCCTGTCAGTTTGCTGACAGCGAGTGAATACTTCAATGCCTGTTCCGTACCCGGGAACGTGGCAATGATTACAAGATCTTTTTCGCCAAGCAATGCATAAATTGAAACGATTTTCCCTTTGAACTTTTTTATGAGCTGATTGGCTTTTTCAGTCCTGCTTGCGCTAATGCTTTTTTTTGCTTCAGGCGAGTATTTCCCGAATAAAAAGTAAGTTGCCATTTTTCCCTCCTTTAGTTAACTCCTTGATAGTTTAGAAATCTCTGAATTTTGTATAAAGATACTAATTAAATAACTGAAAGTCAAGAAGTATTGAACCGCGTCTGAATATCTCACACAGTTGCCAGCACCTCTTTCCCAAATGCCATGCATTCAGGTCTTTTCAGGTTGTCATATTCCTTCATCCCGGGAAATGACTGCATCTGCTTACGGACATCCGGTTCCATCAGGCCAAAAGTTATCCTGCCCAGGAAAACCTTTGATTGTACGTTGCCTGCTCCACTGATCTTTGCCAGGTGATTGTCTATGAATGATGCTGTTTGTTCCGGTCCCACTGGCTGCATCATATTACCGCAGACGGCGAAATAGCCACGGATTTTACTTTTAAGCATATCCTTGTTTTTCTCAAGATACTCCTGCAGTAACTGTGAAGTAACTCCGGCACGTATTGCGCCCCCAATCACAATATGGTCATATCCTGACAGATCGGGATTTTCCCGCACATCAAAAACGTTGGCAATGCCATCCATCCCCTCTGAGATCCAGAGAGCTGCATCACGCGTTGAACCGCACCATGTTGCATACAAAACAGCCCATTTTTTATCGGAAGGCATAGGATAATATTCAAGAGGAAAAGCTTTTTTAGGAATTAAAAGTGCACTCATCCCCAATAATCCTGTTTTAAAAAAGGTTCTTTTATTCATTTTTTAAAATAATGGTTTCTTATACAAATATAGTTATAGAAATGCAGACGGCAAAGAGAATGAGGTTTACTGATTGTCTATCAATTTCCTTAATTCTGATGTTGTTATTGCAGCCATATTTTTGATATCAACCGCTCCAAGTTCCTGGTTATAATTGGCAACATACTTCATATCAGATGAATCTATTTTGCCTGTTTTCAGATTGAGCTTCATGACCCTGAACGGATCCGAATAGAAAAGGAGTACGTCGTTCTCATTTTTCCAGCTTATAAATACCGGCGTTATATCAAGAGAATATCTGGCCACTGAGATTTTGTCAATATAGTTTTCAACTGACAATGTTTTATTACTGCAGTAAGCTATCTGTGAGCCTGTTATCGCAAGTGTCGGAAGAGCCTCTTCATCTGAATACTTCAGAATATTACCTGAATCAATATTATACAGATATATCCCATTTATCGAATCAGGCATATTAATATTCACTATGCCAATGGCTATATCAGAATTGTTCTTCTCAATACGTGTTTTATACCTTACCGGCCAGCCATAAACATCTCCAAGCCTGGCTGCCAGTACAGTTGCTTTGCTGAAGGTGTCTGTTTTAAAAAGCCCAAAAATCTGCCTGATCTCCTTAGTCTGCCCTCCGTCAGGAAAACGGCTTATCCCCTTTGGATTCCTGTATTCCCTTATCTGCGCCAGGTAATAGTATGATGAACCTGCTGACACTCCTCCGGTTGATCTGTTAAATGAATAAACCAGCTCTCTGTGATAACATGAACT
>CAYNGW010000125.1:0-6249 GCA_964396955.1 uncultured Rikenellaceae bacterium
CTATGCTGTCTAAAATACAGGTTGATGTCAGAAATGCTGAAACTGAGGTTATTAACCATCTTTATTCCCAGATCGACAAATCAAGCTTCAAGTTCAACAAGCTTGGTGCTGTTGTCATTCCCAAATCGGATTATGTTACACTGGGCAGTTCTTATGAAGCAACCGTATTCATTTCTGCAACTGATACCACACAGCAACCTGAAATTAAAGTAGGAGATCAGCTCCTTCCTCTTGACGAATCCGGTAAGGGTATTTACAACGTACGTGCATCCTCAGTTGGTCCTCATCCGTGGGGAGGCATTATTTCGATGAAAGCACCTGACGGAACTATTAAGCCTTATTCTTTCAATGCCTCATATTATGTCGGCGAACCAAATGTTGTTGTATCGCCTACTGCTATGAATGTAATGTATAAAGGACTCAAAAATCCCATTGATGTTTCTGTACCTGGTGTGAGCCCTGACAGAATTGATATCAGGGTGAATAACGGAACTTATACCAGGGAGAGGGTACAGAATGCCAGGGGTGAATATTTCAGGGGAAACTGGGCTGTCAGCCCTAATAACGTCGGAACAAATGTTCAGGTCGTTGTTACAACCAAGGATGCCAACGGGAAAGCCACTCAGCATCCTCCAATTGAATTCAGAGTTAAAAGATTGCCGGATCCAACCGCTAAATTTGCCAATAAATCTTCAGGTTCAATTACAAAATCTGAAGCCCTTTCTCAGCCGGGAGTTTTTGCATCCCTGGGTCAGGATTTTGACTTTGAACTGAAATATGATGTTGTGGGATATACAATATCATACTCTGACAGAATGGGTGACCGCCAGGGAGACAGTAAAGACTGGAGACTGACAGAAGAACAGAAAAATATACTGAACAATATTACAAGGGGCAGGGACCTGACTATTAAAAACATCCGGGCTAAAGGGCCGGACGGGATAACAAGGGACCTTGGAGCAATAGTTTTAAAAGTTGAATAATAAATTCAAAATAACATAGGCGCATTATGAAGAAGAAAATAATATTGGGAATTATCGTCGTGGCATTTTCAGCGGGATTAACCAGAGCCCAGACGTTCGGCGATATTTACCAGAAATCAATACCAGATGCCAAAAAGATTGACTATCCGTTTCTGCGGGAAGCTGAGGTGATCTGGTCAAAAAGGTATTATCGCCTGATTGACCTGAGGGAAAAGGTAAATCATCCGTTGTATTATCCAACAGACAAAACCAATGACGGCAGACAAAATCTCATAAATATTCTGCTTGATGAGATTAAATCGGGAAAAATCACTTCTTATGATGCTTTTGATACTTCAGTACCCAGAACATATGAAGATATTGAAGCACAAATGGGTGCCAGGGAAAGGACCATTCAGATCCCTATTGATGCATTCGGCAATACAAAGGATTCAACGATAATGGATGAGGCAAATCCCAATGAGGTGAAACAACTGATGCTGTACGAAGAATGGTATTTTGATAAGAAGCTCGGTAAACTTGATGTCAGGATCATTGCTATCTGCCCATATTGGCTTGGTATGGATCCGCAAACACTCCAGCCCCAGAGAATACCTCTGTTCTGGATCAAATTTGACGAGATAAGGGACATCCTCGCGACGAAAGAAGCATTTACACCAAATAATGACGCTCAGAGAATCTCTTACGATGACCTTTTCATGCAGAGAAGATTCAGCAGTTATATATTTGGAGAATCCAATGTGTACAACGACAGATATATTAATGAGTATACAATTGGTAAACCATCTCTTTTTGAAGCCGACCGTATTAAAACAGAGCTTTTCGATCTTGAACATGACCTCTGGGAATACTAAAAAATAAGAGAGGCGGCATTGACCGCCTCTTTTTTGTCTCTACCCCTAAATCCACCGAGGGGGACTTTTTTATTTACATACATTTATATTTCCCCCCTTGGGGGTCAGGGCTAAAACTTTATAAGGTACCACAGCTTCCCTACCCTGTGAGGATAGTAAAGCAATGCTTTCCAGCCGCTTCTGCAATTATATCTTTTTTTCATAAAATCAATTGAAGGGAAAATATCTCCCAGGATGAAGAGAATCTTCCGGTGAATTCCGGGGATCTCCCTTAGCATGTTCCTGTACGGCTTTGCCTTATCAGGAGCAGGATTATTTTTCGGACTTTTAAGGAAGAATATAAACTTTCCAGTGGAATCAGGATTATGCCATTTTTCAATATAATCATTAATCCATCCAGGGAAAGGTATTTTCCACAGATCGCGCAGGAGTTCAAGCTTCCCTGCAATTATTTCACTTATGCCGGCCTGATCTGCCAGACCCGGCAGGTCATGATTTATAATCTCATCCCTGAACCTTTCAATAAGAACAACGAGATCGGTATAAAGCCTCAGCTGTGATTCATTGTTCATTTCATGGTAATGCAGATGTCTGACAAGGTAAAGGAAGAATATCTGTGCTTTCGGGATAAAAGTCCTTTCGCCGTTCATCACTGTTTCAAAGCTGTTGTCATAAAGCATTTTTGTCAGAATGCTTTTCCCTGTTCCGAAAAGCTCATTATGAATTTCAACTGAAAATCCGTTTTTAAGGAGCGAAGGCAGATGTTTCCCCGTATGAGCAATAATGAGATTATGGAAAAAAGATTTTACGGGCAGCGATGTAAATCCATCCGCCATCATAAGCTTCCGGGCTTTAATGCAATCCTCCCTGGAAATCAGTATATCCACATCAGTCATCTGCCTGAGCCCTTTATTACCATAGACCGTTATCTCAAGAGCCAGTCCCTTCAGAAGTATTGTTTTGACTGCGGCTTTGTTCAGCAGAGCCAGGACCTTTTTCATTTCATTTATATGTCGGGTATTCCTGGTCAGGCTCATTATCATTATATTCCTTAGGAATTCTGTCACTGCCTGCGGAATATACTGAAGAAATCCAAGCTTTTCAAGATTATGATATGACAGGGCCCCCACTCCGTGCGCATTAGCCATATCAGCAAAATATCTCCAGTCTGAGATTCCTGATGCAAGGATTTTCATCTTTTCAGTCTGTTCTCCGCTGAATTCAAGCCGGCACAGTCCTGTTAGCAGTCTCTCTTCGTTGCTTATGTCAATGTTGCTTATCATCTGACAAACCTGGAGGTTTGCTTTGTGTACATGGCAAAGTACATTCCGCTTTTTTTCATGAGTTCATCATGAGTCCCTGTTTCAACGATTTTTCCCTTGTCAAGCACTATGATCCTGTCGGCGAGACTCACATTGCCGAACCTGTGACTGATCAGAATTGTAGTCCGCCCTTTTACTATATTCCTGAACCTGCTGAAAATATCATATTCCGTATCAGCATCGAGAGCGCTTGAGGGTTCATCGAGTATCAGTACCGGGGCATCCCTGAAAAGAGCCCTGCCAAGAGCCAGCTTCTGCCATTCACCCCAGCTAAGCTCGCGACTGTCGTCAAACAGGTTGCCGATAACTGTGGAATAACCGTTTGGAAGAGTTTTGATGAGATCATGGATTCCTGTGACTGATGCCGCTGAAATAATCTTCTCATCAGGTTTTGCTTCGTCAATGTTACCCAGCCGGATATTCTCCCCGACATTCAGATCATACAGCATAAAATCCTGGAATACAACCGACATATACTTTCTGTACTGCTCAGGATCCATATTTCTTATGTCAATCCCGTCATACTTTATTGATCCCGAATCAGGATCATAAAGCCTGCATAATAGTCTTACGAGGGTGCTTTTCCCGGCGCCGTTCGGCCCGACCAGTGCAATTATCTCACCTTTCTTTATCTCAAATGATATGTTGTCAATGGCCCTGGTTATATTACCGGGATAAGTGAAGGAAAGATTATCAGCAGAAATGCTCCTTTTAAGGTTTCCCGGCAAAACCACGGGAGGTACTGCCAGTATGTTTTCCCTGAGGCTCAGGAACTCAAAAGTATCGCCAATGAAAAGAGAGTCCTCGTAAATCCCTGCAAGAGAGCCAAAAAGATCCTTGATACAAACCATCCCCTGCCTGAAGGCCAGAAGGAACATTGCCATCTGGCCAAGAGAGATGCTGCCATTTATTGTACGGCCGGCAATGAATAAAATAGTGATTAGTACGGCAGCTGCTTTGAAAAGATCGGATACGAGCTCTATTAATGCCCGTCTTTTTACGATACTGATCTCCTCTTCCTTTGTTTTCAGGAACGATTTTCTGAAAAGCGAGATAAAATAATTTCCGAGGCCGAATAATCTTATCTCCCTGGATGGCCGGTCCCCGGTAAGAAGCCAGTTGAAATATGCGGTTTTTCTTGCTTCGGCGGTTTGTTTCCGCTGAAAATTATAAAGGACACCAGCATAATGAAGACGAAGCCATATTCCGGGGATATTGAAAACAAGCAGAAGCACTGCAATGGTCCAGTGGAGGTATACCAGCACTCCGGCCATAAGGATAAGAGATAACAGCCCCCTGAACATTGAGACAAGGTTATTGAGGATGCTGTTTGGTCTCCAGGGAGCTTCTCCTGAAGCCCTGGCAAGACAATCAAAATATTCAGGTCTTTCAAAGTTTATCAGATCCAGCCTTATAGCTTTAGCGTGAAGCAGATTGTACATATAGGTCTCAAGCTTCATTGACTGTTTCTTCCGTATGAAATTGCCAAAGTCGGAAGAGGCTTCATCAAGGAACCAGATTATGACCACCGCTACGATCAGCCGGATAACATTATCAATTGATGTTTGAGGTGTTGCCGATACAGCCCTGGTTATACCATCAATCAAACCCTTCAGGAGCCAGATGAGGACAAGAGGCAGGAAGCTCCGTAAAAAAGATATGGAAAAGTTCGTCAATGCCCATCCCGGCGCACTCTTCCAGACAAGTTTAATTGCCTCCCTGAAGTATTTGATCTTCTGGTTCATTTCAAATCTGATTCGCAATTTTAATTACTTTATTAAGCCTTATTATGAACCAAACTAATAATCTGTTATAAAGATAATTAGGTTTACGTATCAATTCCTTTTCCGATGTATTCTTTTTGCCTGATGTACTTTCAATGCGGATAACTTTACCCGCAATATGATCCTTTAATACCGGCTTATCCTCATTTGCACAGCTGTCACCCCTTGTAATGAAAAATATTCTGTTTTCTTCCTTCATTATCCTTTTTAATCTGTGAACCACAAAGCCAGTGTCCCTTTTCCACGCAATAATTTCACCTGTAGCAGGATTCTGATCTTCAGCGAAAGGTTCAATATAAATTACAGATCCCGGCCTGATAGCAGGAAACATACTGTAGCCATCAGCCCTTATCCTGATCGTTTTCCCCTCAGCCAGCAGTGAGAATCCAATCTCCTTTACCAGGCTATGATTATCTCTGCTCATTTTCAAGGATAAAGTCAATTACACTTTTGTCGGGCCTGAAATAAAGTTTTACAGCCGGTATTGATGCGCTCAAAGTTGAGATCGAACCAAGCAGCCTGGAAATTACTTCCGGATTCCAGTTATGCTGAATACAGTTTGCCATGATCATGCTCACGCACTCTGCACCCCTGACCGGGATTATTTCGTTCTTTGCGCCATGTTCAATAATGAAAATCCTGTCGAGTTTGGATTCATTTGGCTCATCATTATTATATACCGGTGTGTTGAACATGAAATACCCTTTGCCTTCCTGACGCAGTATCAATCTGTCATCGTGGATGATTTTAGCACCCTGTCTGTCCCAGAGACTTGCCATTGTTGTTTTGCCTTTGCCGGAAACGCCGCTGAATAGATAACCATGACCTGCATGATATACCCCCGAGGCGTGGATCATGATGTCGCCGTAAACCACAGTAAGATAATAAAGTATCAAACCGTCAAGGGGATATTCCATTGGATCGGTTTTATCACCGGTACCTGTAAACCAGAGATCCCATTCTCTCCCGGTAAGCGAATATTGTAATATTGCTTCTTTCTTTTCAGCGGAATGAGGGAAGATGGCCCTGATGAAAAGATCGTTGTTATGTTTATAAATGCTCCAGAATTCTTCGTTCTTCTTCAGGCGGATGCCGTTTATCTCTTCAATGTATGGAGCATTAAAGACTATTTTTGCCTCCCGGGGAATACTGAATTTGCCTGAATGCACCCTGATCAGGATATCAGGATAGTTTTCAAGACAGTAGTAACCAGGGAATCTTTCAGAAGGGACCAGATCAGGTCCGTCATCAGCACTTTCAACCCTGATATTATAACCGGCGATATATAAATTATAGTTTCTCATTC
>CAYNGW010000126.1:0-6224 GCA_964396955.1 uncultured Rikenellaceae bacterium
ACAATGTATTTTTTTATGAACCTGAACTGAGGCGGATAGAAATATTGGTAGTAAATTTAGTCATTCATTTCAGGTTTCGTTTGCCTGTTTACAAATTAATCCCATGAAGCTCTCTCTGCTGGATGCAAGGCGGTCTCTTGCTTCTATATTCAGCCGGGGAATGGTGGGGCGAATTAAATAACTGATAATGGAGGGAAGAAGTGGTCTCAACCATGCCGACTGCCGGAAGATATCATCGGACCTGTGAAAAATAAGCCCATTTCACCTGCTGATAATGGGAAGGATCAGAAGTGCAGCAGAGAGACATACCAGGATCACTACAGCGCTCCATCCTATAATATTTGTAGTTCGCCCGTTTACATACGTTCCCATTATTTTCTTCTTATTTATGAGGATCATCATGCTGAGCAGAACAACCGGCAGCAATAAACCATTAATTACCTGCGACCATAATGAAATCCTGATCAGCGGGGCATTTGGAATAAGTATAATAATAGCTGAGATCACCAGGATGCCTGTATAAAGAAAATAAAATTCCCTGGCTTCATCCCACTTCTTGTCAAGACCTGCTTCAAATCCGAAAGCTTCACAAACAAAAAATGCTGTTGCCAGAGGCAGGATTGTTGCTGAGAAAATTGATGCTATGAACAGGCCGAAGGCAAAGACCTGTGATGCCAGGTTTCCTGCAAGAGGCTTGAGGGCAAGCGCAGCATCCTTCGCTTCATTTATTTCAATACCGTTAGGATGAAGGGTTGATGCGCATGCCACCATGATGAAGAAAGCCACAATGACGGTAATTATGCATCCGACAATAATATCTGCCAGAGTATATTTATAATTTTTCATCTTCAGGCCCTTCTCTATCACTGATGACTGCATATAAAACTGCATCCAGGGAGCTATTGTGGTTCCAACCAGTCCTATTACCATTGCCATGCTTTTAGTGTTGATCTCCATTCTCGGATGGATTATTGCTGATCCGATTGAACCCCAGTCGGGTTTACCCATAATGGCAGAGACTACGTAAGTAAGCAGGGATATACTGAATACCAGGAAGATACGCTCAGCAATCTTGTAGGTCCCTTTTACAACGAGTATCCAGACAAGAAACGCGACAACCGGGACAGATATATATTTGCTGACTCCAAAAACCTCCATGCTGCCGGCTACTCCTGCAAATTCAGTGGTGGTGTTGCCAATGCCTGAAAGGAGAAGCCCGATAAAGATCAGGAACGTAATTTTAATGCCGGCATTTTCCCTTATCAGATCGGCAAGCCCCTTCCCTGTAACGATCCCCATCCTTGCATTCATTTCCTGAATTACGACAAGAACTATAAATGAAGGTATCAGTGTCCAGATAAGACCGTATCCGTAAAGGGCTCCGGCCACGGAATAAGTGGTTATTCCGCCGGCATCATTATCAACGCTTCCGGTAATGATCCCCGGACCAAGGATCATAAAGAAGATAGCCAGCCTTCTGAATATATTCCTTCTGTTTATTCCGATTCTTAATCCGGCCATGATCCTCTATTTTCTTTTTCTTGTTCTCCTTTCGCTTATCAGGTCTTCAACGACATCATCAACCACAACCATGCCCTGGAGCTGTTCGTTCTGGTCAATTACCGGGACTGCAAGGAGGTTATACTTCGAAACTATTTCAGCAATTGCTGTTGTTTTCTGGTCGTCAAATAATGAAACAGGATCCGATTTCATTATGGCATTGATTTTAGTATCCGGCTCTGCCACAACAAGATCCCGGAGATTGAACGTTCCTATCAGCTTGTCATCCTTTTCGATAACAAACATATTATAAAGCTCTGCAGGTTCCGGTTTCCTTACCCTGAGCTCATGGAGGATCTCTTCGACAGTCTTTGTTGCGCTGAACGAAAGGTAATCTGTTGTCATGATACTGCCCACAAGGTTATCGTCGTACTCAAGCAGTTCCCTTACCTCCTGTGATGATTCAGCTTCCATCTCCTTTAACAGCAATTCGGCTTTGTCATCCTCCAGCTCATCAAGGATATCTGCCACCTCATCGGCAGGCATTTTTTCCAGGACATCAGCAACTTTGTTAACCGGAAGACTCTCAACTATATGGATCTGGGCATTTGTTTCGAGCTCCTCCAGAACGTCCGCAGCTTTTTCCTCGTCAAGAGCAGAGAAAACCGAAGTACTGGATTTCTTGCCAAGGTCCTCAAGAATATCCGCAAGGTCGGATGGGTGCAGAGTATGAAGCTTGGCATAGCTTTTAGAAAGCTTGATATTCAGATTTGAAAAATCAATTGCCTGAACATCATCCCAGAGGATGAACTTAGCGGGTATACTTACCTTAAAGAGAGAAAGCAATTTTTTTATCGGTATGGATATGCCGATTCTCCTCAGTAAGCCTTCAATCCCGATATCAACTGCAACAGCAAATGTTCCTGCAGGAAGAGTTGCCAGCCTGACATCATTTACCCGAACAAGCTTGCGTCCGTTAAGGTCAACTATCTGCTTATCGAGAATATTCTCATCGAGTAGTAGTCCGTTATTGACTTCCTCTTTGCTGAGCTCAATAAGATCCGTACAGGTCACATTAAGCATCTCTCTTGCTTTTGAAACCCTGAAAGGCTTGAAGGAATAGAATTTTGTTTCCCTGCCGATCTTAAGCTTTACACCAATGACAAGCTGCTGATTCGGTTCACTTTGTCCCGAGGGAACTGCATTTATAAGCAGATCCTTGATTACACCAATAGCATCGCCATCAGAACCAAAAGCTTCCTTTCCTAATATTCCGCTTAAATAAAATGTTGTGAGTGAAGTCATAGTCACCTCCTTTCTGTCCGTGATACAGGAGGAAGCGGCCGGCAAAACCGGCATACCTGCTGTACCAGGATTAGAATAATATATCCGCCGGATAATCGTCCATTAATTCTAAAAATTGATTGCGGGCGTAAAAGTAAAATTCGCGGCAAAAATATCCAAATAAAAAGGTAAAAAAGTTTGGAGTGAACTAAAGTGTGAAGTGAGCTAAATTTATTTTTAACTTTAAATACTTTACACCTTCGCCAAGACTTCGGTGTACAATGTAGGCACTGAAGGCACTTTAAACTGACTGCATGTACTCACCCCCTCTAGCTACATGTACCCATCCCCCAACCCCCTTCCCTGCTTCGCAAGGAAGAGGGCTATATTATTGTATATCAACTCGATATCCCCCTCCTTGCAACAGCAGGGAGGGGGACTTAGGGGGTGGGTACGTGTTTGTTTATACTATAAAGGGCACCACTGCTTTTCTCTTAACCGGATATTCCGGAAAGCTCTTCTTGTACCACCTGTGTGAGGCTATAGCTCTCGGAAACAGGTTTGCAAATGTAAATACAAAGAATGCCAATCCTGGAAACGACCATGTCATTACTGCCCATCCTCCCCATTCAATTATCTCACCAAAATAGTGAGGACAGGAAATATAATTGAACAGCCAGCCGTGCGGGATAACATATCCCTGCTGGTTCTGTGACCTCAGCATGCTCAGTTTTTCATCAGCTGTCTTATTGATAAGGTATCCACAGACAAACAATGCTACTCCGGTTATGAACTGCCACGACAAAAGCCATCTGATATCATAGGTGTAAAGATTAAAAATACCATACCCATTAATGAATCCGTTCAGACTGTTGAACACGATCGCCATGAGCACTATAACCTGGGGATATGGTTTATTCCTTCCTGACTGACGGAACGGGTAATAAAATGTCCTGTGAACGTAATGGAGCAGCCAGATTATAACAAAAATGATCTGCGGAACTCCTTTATCATGTGACAGGATGAAAAAAAGCAGTATCAGGGCAGGAGACGGAAATTCCATGATCAGCCATGCCCATTTTGACTTCACTGCAGGACCCCATCCTTTCCGGGAGAACTTTCCGTACGGAGCAGAAATAAAGAAAAGCAGAATAAATACTAATACAGCAAGTCCAAAGACCATGTATAAGGAATAATTGTACAGGGCTGACATGATTTATCAATTATTAAATAATCCGGTACTCCAATAAACATAAAGGCCCAAAGATGCATTAAATAATTACTGGTTATTATTTATTACAGCTTTTTTCTTTTTTATTTATATTTGGCCCCGACTAAACTATCGAACCTTGAGAATATTACAGGAAAGACTTTCAAAGTATGATGCCCCCCAGAAGGCGATGGCAGCAGGCATCTATCCCTATTTCAGGGAGATTGAATCTGATCAGGATACTTCAGTAAAGATCAATGGGGAGGATGTCCTGATGTTTGGCTCTAACAGCTACCTTGGACTTACAAATCATCCGAAGATCAAGGAAGCCGCAAAGAAAGCCATCGACAAATACGGGACCGGATGTGCAGGATCAAGGTTTCTGAACGGCACCCTTGATATACACATTGAGCTTGAGGAAAGGCTTGCTGACCTTGTCGGGAAGGATGGGGCGTTGTGTTACAGCACAGGGTTTCAGGTTAATCTTGGCGTGGTTTCAGTTCTTACAGGGCGGAAAGATCATATTCTGCTGGATGAACTTGATCATGCTTCGATTATTGAAGGAAGCAGGTTGTCTTTTTCCAGGGTGCTAAAGTTCAAGCATAATGATATGAAATCGCTTGAAAGCAAGCTTAAACTGTGTGCTCCGGATAGTCTGAAGCTGATCGCGGTTGATGGCATTTTTTCGATGGAAGGAGATATCGTTAAGTTGCCTGAACTGTTATCGCTTGCAGGGAAATACAATGCAACGGTGATGGTTGATGATGCACATTCCATTGGAGTACTGGGCAAAAACGGTTCAGGCACGGCATCCCATTTCGGGCTTGCAGATAAGGTGGATCTTATTATGGGTACCTTTTCCAAATCACTTGCATCACTCGGGGGATTTATTGCATCAGATAAGGATACCATTAACTTTATCAAGCATAATTCACGCACCCTGATCTTCAGTGCAAGCATGACACCCGCTTCTGTTGCTTCAGTCATGGCCGCTATTGATATAATGGTGAATGAGCCGGAGAGGATAAACCGCCTCTGGGACAATACCCACTATGCACTCAGGAGATTCAAAGAAACAGGATTTGATACAGGTAAATCTGAAACTCCTGTTATACCATTATTCATCCGTGATGATATAAAAGCGTTAATCCTTACCAAAAAGCTTTTGGCTGACGGAATATTTGTGAACCCTATCGTTTCGCCTGCTGTCCCGAAAGAAAACAGTCTTATAAGGTATTCACTTATGGCGACTCACACCAGGGAGCAGATTGATATTTCCATTGAGAAGATCACCAGAGCGGCTAAAGAACTCAAAATCCTGGATTAATTGAAAAAAGTAATTCTGATCACAGGGATCTCATCAGGATTCGGAAAAGAATCAGCAAAACTTCTTGCAGAAGCAGGACATAAGGTATATGGAACAGTCCGGAAAGTAACTGAATCTGATGGTAAAGTACATATCCTGAAAATGGATCTCACGGATACGCTGTCAATTAATAAATCAGTCGAAACCATTATTGAAAAAGAGGGAAGGATTGATGTTCTGATAAACAATGCAGGAATGCATACAGGCGGGCCAGTCGAGGCTTCATTATCAGAAAACATTAAACTTCAGATGGATACTAATTTCATCGGTATGGTCCATCTGACAAAAGAGGTTCTTCCTTATATGCGGAAACAGGGAGGAGGGACAATTATAAATTTCAGTTCGATAGGAGGAATAATGGGATTGCCTTTTCAGGCATTCTATTCAGCAAGCAAATTTGCCATTGAAGGTTTCAGTGAAGCTTTGAGAATGGAAGTCAGACAGTTCAACATAAAGGTCGTGGTTATCAATCCCGGCGATTTTCGTACAAACAACTCTGCCAATCGCAGAAATTACCTTACGCCAACATACGAAGGAGATCCGTATCAGAATCAGTTTGAAATTACATTGTCGGCGATAGAAAAAGATGAGGCTAACGGATGGAAGCCGGAAGTCCTCGCCAGAAAACTTGTCAAGATCATCGAATATAGGAATCCTCGTCAGAGATATATTATCGCATCATTTGAACAAAAACTGGCGGTAGTTCTTAAAAATATCCTTCCAGGGAAGCTGTTCAGGAAGATTCTTGAGAATCACTACAGAATTTCATGATCTGGTTATTGGGTATTTGTTATTTTTGCAGATAAATCCGGCCCGTAGCTCAGCTGGCAGAGCACGTGACTCTTAATCATGGGGTCGAGGGTT
>CAYNGW010000127.1:0-6163 GCA_964396955.1 uncultured Rikenellaceae bacterium
ATTAACAATAAAAACCTTAATTAAACCCTACTACCAACCTAATACATTTAACTATGTATATTGTCAATTCCTACTCGCTTGCCGTGATCCTATGTGTGATTACAATGATTTGCTGGGGATCCTGGGCAAATACAATGAACCTGAAACCGAAAACCTGGCCGAATCCTCTTTTTTATTGGGATTATTGTCTGGGTATTGTTCTTTTCACACTTATTCTTGGCTTAACCCTTGGAAGCACCGGGACTGAAGGAAGAAGTCTTTTCGAAGACCTTGGTCAGGCTAATGCAAAGTCTCTTGGTTCTGCATTCCTTGGAGGTGTTGTATTTAATCTTTCAAATCTTCTCTGGGTTGCTGCCGCGGCAGTAGCTGGTATGTCCGTGGCTTTTCCTATCGCTGTTGGCCTGGCACTTGTAATAGGAGTAATTTATAATTATATCTCCGAATCTACCGGCGATCCGGTACTGCTTTTTGCAGGAGTAGGTCTTGTAGTTGTTGCAATAGTTGTAAATGCCATCGCTTATCAGACGATACCCTCAAAAGTTAAGGGCGATACACGTAAGGGAGTAATCCTTTCGGTACTTGCAGGTATCATCATGGGATTCTTTTACGGATTTGTTGCCGATAGCATCTCCCTGAACTTTGCCAACCCTGAAGCGGGTAAGCTTACTCCATATTCAGCAGTTCTTGTATTTTCAATAGGGTGCTATCTTTCAGGCTTTATCTGGAATACTTATTTTATGTATAAACCTGTTGAAGGGAGAGCCTCAACTTATGGAGAATATTTAAAAGAGACTTCACCTAAAGTGCATATCAGCGGTATTATCGGCGGAATGATATGGGCTATGGGTCTGTCTTTCAGCATTATAGCAGCTGAACAGGCAGGTCCTGCAATATCCTATGGCCTTGGCCAGGGCTCAACAATGGTTGGTGCTGCCTGGGGCGTCTTCGTCTGGAAAGAATTCAGGGAAGCTCCAAAAAAAACTAACTGGTTCCTGGCAATAATGTTTTTCTGTTTTATTGCCGGGCTGGCATTGATCACAATGGCAAGAAACTCATAAAATAACCTTAATTAAATGTCATCAACCTAAATTTGTTTGTTCATGAAATACTACACTTTGATTCTTTTCCTGATCCTTGCAGGATTCAGGGTTAATTATGCGCAGGATGCCGCTGAAGGTGTTCCTGCATCAACAAACGTAGCGAATGCCAGGTATCCCAGGATCCTCAGCGACAACAGGGTCGTGTTACTGGTAAATGCACCCCAGGCGAATAAAGTACAGGTAGATCTGGGGAAGATATATGATATGCTAAAGGATGAAAAGGGTGTATGGACCGTAACTACCGATCAGCAGGTGCCGGGGTTCCATTACTATTCACTGGTTATAGATGGAGTAAGGGTTTCCGACCCGGCAAGTGAATCCTTTTATGGGACCGGCAGGATGTCGAGTGCTATTGATATCCCTGAAGTGGGTATCGATTTTTACACGATAAAAAATGTTCCTCATGGTGATATAAGAAAAGGGCCATCGCCGGATTATCAATGGGTGGCGGACAGGCGTTTTATACAGGATTGCGCAATACAGATATGTTTGCTAATGTAGGTGTTTTCAGCACCGGTCTTTTTGGCGGAATAGCCAGGCAACCGGGAAGTGCTGCATTTGATCCCGAAGCGATAATCCCCGGAATACTGACTAATCCGGAGTCGTTTAACAGTAAGCTTAAGGTCTTTTATATATCTGTGGGCGAGCAGGATCCAAGATTAGAACCTACCAGGAAACTGGTACAGACTTTTAAAGAAAAAGGATTGAAGGTTGAGTTTGCATCCTTTCCCGGAAGCCATGAGTGGCAGGTATGGAGGAAATCCCTTCATGATTTTGCACAAAAGCTTTTTAAATAAAACTAACACCTGATTTACAATAGAATTGAAATTTTTTGCATACAACATTAGAATATTTGATACATCTGCCATATTTTAAAAAGTTGGAAAGATGAAAAATAAAAATCTTGTTCTGGGCTTCATTATACTTCTGTGCAGTTTAATATGCATCGGTGGTATTACAGGAAAGTCAGAAAAAACAAATGAGTTAAAATTCAATAAAAACGGTCGCACTTTGATATTATTCGATTCGTCATGGCGCTTTCATCTTGGAGATATCCCGGATGCAGAAAAGAATTATTTTAATGATTCATCATGGCGCTCCTTAAATCTCCCGCATGACTGGAGTATAGAAGATATTTCCGGCACCGGCGCTTCCGTTGATTCAAATGCTATTGGTGGTGCGAGTACAGGATACATGATTGGAGGAACAGGATGGTACAGGAAAACATTTTATGTTGGTGATGAAATCAAAGGGAAAAGCATACGGATTCAATTTGATGGCATTTATATGATTGCTGATGTATGGTTAAACGGTATATCTCTTGGAACCCATCCTTACGGATACACTTGTTTTTCATATGATATAACTTCAAAACTAGCTCAGGGCAAACTTAATACCCTTGCTGTAAGAGTAAAGAACGAGGGACGTAACAGTCGCTGGTACAGCGGATCAGGAATATATCGCCATGTTTGGATCACTGCAACTGAGAAATTACATGTTGATCAGTGGGGTACCTGCATTACAACACCGGAAGTTACAAATGATTTTGCAAAGGTCAATGTTAAAATAAACTTAATAAATGAATCTGCAGAGGAGATTGATGCTCTGCTTGTAACACGTGTCCTGAAAAATGACGGGACCGAAGTGGCAGTGAAGGAATCCAGCCGAAAAATATCCGGAAAAACCGGTGCTGAGTTTACCCAGGACATGAACATAACAAATCCATTACTATGGTCTGTTGAATCACCTTCTCTTTACACAGTTGTCAATGAAGTATATACACTTGACGGCAATAAACGATCAAAAATGATCGACCCTACCGAAAATACATTTGGTATCAGGAGTATTTCAGTCAGTGCAGAGAAAGGATTTATATTAAATGGAAAACCTTTGTTGCTGAAAGGTGGCTGCATGCATCATGACAACGGACCACTCGGAGCAGCAGCTTTTGACCGGGCTGAAGAAAGAAGGGTCGAACTTATGAAAGCAAACGGTTTTAATGCGATCCGCTGTTCCCACAATCCTCCCTCGCCCGCCTTCCTGGCAGCGTGTGACCGTCTTGGAATGCTGGTAATCGATGAGGCTTTTGACGTGTGGAAAGAGCAGAAAAATAAAGACGATTATCACTTTTATTTTGATGAATGGTGGCAGAAAGATATGAGCAGCATGATACTGCGCGACAGGAATCATCCTTCCGTGGTAATGTGGAGTATTGGCAATGAAGTTCCGGAAAGGGGGAAACCGGAAGGTGCAGCTCTGGCTCATACACTTGCCGACTTTGTCAGAAAAATGGATCCCACTCGTCCTGTTACTGCTGCGGTGAATTTTACTACTCCGGATAAAGATCCATACTTTGCTGCCCTGGATGTTTGCGGTTATAATTATGCACTCAATAATTACGTAAGCGACCATAACAGGCTGCCGGAGAGAATCATTCTAGGGACAGAATCCTTTCCCGTGCAGGCATTTGAAAACTGGATGGCAGTTATTGACTATCCATGGGTTATCGGAGATTTTGTCTGGACAGGTTACGATTACCTCGGCGAAGCAAGCATTGGTTGGCTGGGTTTTGCTTTTAAGACCAGCTTTTATCCCTGGACCCATGCATATTGCGGGGACATTGATATCTGTGGATGGAAGAGGCCTCAGTCATATTACAGGGATGCCATTTGGAAGCCTGATCAGCTTTCAATATTGGTAAAGTCACCAGAACCGACCTTCAAGCTTAATCCTATAACAAAGGTTGAAAGCCGGTGGTCATGGCCGGATGAAGTTGCCAGCTGGAACTGGAATGGATATGAAGGCAAGACACTCGAAATAAAAGCTTATAGTTCCTGTGAAGAAGTTGAATTATTCCTCAATGGTAATTCACTGGGAAGGATGAAAACCAACCGGGAAACTCGATTTACTGCTGAATATAAAGTGGAGTATACTCCCGGAATTTTACGCGTTGTTGGATACAGAGATGGCAGGGAAATAAACTCATGTGAACTTCAGACAACCGGTGAACCTCAGAATATTTCTTTAACTGCTGACAGGGAAACTATTAAAGCTGACGGTCAGGATCTTTGCTATGTGACTGCTGAGATCCACGACAGCAAAGGACTTCGAAATCCCATTGCAAGGAACGAGATTAACTTTGAAATCGAAGGACCTGGCAAGATAATAGCTGTTGGCAGCTCCGATCCACTGGGAAATCAAAGTTTCACGCAGCCGGAAAGAAAAGCATATCAGGGCAGATGCCTGGTAATAATAAGATCAGAAAACAAAGCAGGAGGAATAAAACTTAAAGCTTTATCTGACACTCTCCAGCCTGACGAAATAAGAATCATGACTTCTGATGATCAGATATATATGAACATGTATTGAAATATTAACTTCATTATTGATATTACCATGAAAATTGTTGTTTATTCTTTTGCTCTGCTGACATTCTTAGTCAACGGGTTAATAATCAAACCAGATAATACAGTGACTGTTAACTCCACGAAACCGGCCTCAAAAAATGAAATTACTGTTCAGGATATTCCACCAACGACTTCGTTGGTATATCCAGGCACTGATGGCAAACTGGTATATGTTCCTGACAGCCTGGGTAATAGAATCCCGGATTTTTCCAATGCCGGGTATAAAGGAGGAGGAGTACCTATCCCATATGTTGCAGTCAAAGTAACCGTCTGGCCTGTTCCGGGAGACAATTCTGCCAATATCCAGGCAGCAATCGACAAGGTATCAGCGCTTCCACTGGATGCTTCAGGATTCAGGGGTGCCGTTCTTCTAAAAATAGGTATCTACGAACTTGAAAAGCCTGTCAACATAAAAGCTTCAGGTGTAGTGCTTAGGGGAGAAGGGATGAGTGATATCGGAACCATTCTTATCGGCAAAATACCAAAAGACAGACAGGCATACGGCAGAGGTGGACTTATAAACGTTAGTGGTCCCACAGCCATAGCCCCGCAGGAAGATACAAAACAGCTGATTACAGATAAATATGTACCAGTCGGAGCACGCAGTTTTAACGTTGTAGCGGCAAAAGCTTTTAAAGCAGGTGACAAAATTCTTGTCCGACGCCAGGGAAACCAGGACTGGATTAAGGCAATTGGTGAAGACAGTGTTGCAGCCGGCAGAAACAGGTGGAGGCCGTTTACCATTACCTATGACAGAGTGATAACGGAAGTAAAAGGCAATACCATTGTAATAGATGCTCCGATATTCACAGCAGTGGAAACACGTTGGGGAGGTGGGGATATCGTAAAATACAATGATGAGCGTATCGAACAGTCAGGAGTTGAAAACCTACGTGGTATTTCAGAATTTAATCCTTCTGTACGTACCAGGAATTATGGCAATATGGATCGCGACAAATTAGATCCCAAATTTCAGTATCAGGGTGATGAATATTATTCCGACGAAAATCACGTTAGTAATTTTATAGTTATTTCCAATTCGAAGAATGTATGGGTAAGGAATATCAGTGCGCTTCACTTTGTCACCAGTGTAGTACAAAGCAACGCGGGTTCGAAATGGATAACAGTTCAGGATTGTGAATCAAGAGAACCAGTCTCTCAGCGATGGGGTGGAAGACGGTTTACCTATCAGATGAATGGCCAGTTATGTCTTGTACAAAGGTGTCTTTCACAGAAAGGGCGACATTCTTTTGTTTTGCAAGGATCTGAAGCAAGCGGGAATGTGTACCTTGAATGTACAGCCATAAATCCTTATTCAACAAGTGAACCACATAACCATTGGGTAAATGGCATTTTGTATGATAACGTAAAAGCGCCGCTTACGGCCAGGTACTGGGATTACATTATTGGTTGGGCCGGCGCTAATATTGTTTTCTGGAATTGTGAGGGAGATTTTCTTATTCAGAATCCACCAACCGCCCAAAACTATTCATTCGGGCATATCGGTATAAATGCTGTTATATTTAATGCAGGATTGCAGGATCTTACCAAACCAAATGGTCATGTAGAATCAATGGACTACCATGTTACTCCAGGAAGTCTTTACCTGACACAACTTAAAGAGAGGCTTGGTATTGATGCTGTTAATAATATAAC
>CAYNGW010000128.1:0-6141 GCA_964396955.1 uncultured Rikenellaceae bacterium
AATTAATAGAATTATACCGACTACTTTATTCTTCCTGTAGAAAGAGACCAAAACAAACAACATTGTAACAGGAAGATATATTAATCCCGTATATCTTATATTGATCAAAGACATAAGTAATAATATCTGAATTATGGAGAAAATAAAACGGTTGAAAGTTTTACTGCAGTAAAGCATCCATATGCCCGATGTAAACCAGAGGATTGTGAGTGAAGCAAACAAGGAATCGCTTAATACGGAATTTGAAAGATAAATTGCTAAAGGTGAAAATATGGCCAGGAAGACAAATAAATAATAAAAGATATTATTACTGGCCCTGAAAAGATACTTAATTGTGAAAATAAAAAATAAGGTACTGATGGTATAGATTAAATATTGAATCAATACCAGGAAATGAATTGAATCAGACAATCCGTGCAGGATGATTAAAAACCTTGAATAGCCGAAAGGTCTGAAAGTATCAAGCCTCCCTTTAAAAGCAGCGTTAACATAAGCACCTGAATCAGAAATACTTGCCGGATAAGGATACAAATAAATCAACACCCCGTAAATGATGCAGTATAAGATAATAAACACCACCATTTGATATATGTTATCTTTCCTGAGCATGAATTTCAGGAACGTTTCGTGATATTCCTTCTCTTTATTTCTGCTTTTCTTCATGATATAATTCTTCAGTATTAATTTCCCAGATGTTTTTCTTGGAAGTTACTCCTTTAATTATGTTATCGACTGCAGTAATTGCCGTAAGCATTGAATGATCCTGATTGTTGTATTTATGCATGCCGTTCCTGCCGATCAAAAACAGGTTCTCAAGGCTGTCCGTAAAATCCCTTATCAGATCAAATTGTGAATATGTACCCAGATAAGCCGGATATGTCTTTGGCATTCTGATAATTGTGCTATCGACAACATCATTTTCATCTATGATGCCAATAGTATGTAATTCTTTGATTGCTAAATCAATAAACTCATTATCCTTCAACTCCCATAATTTATCTCCCTCGTTACAAAAGTATTCAAGGCCGATCCAGACTTTTTGAATGTCAGCAACCAGATAAGGAGACCAGTTATTAAATATTTGCAGTCTGCCGATTTTTACACCTCTCTCCTGTATGTAGATCCAGTTATCCGGGATCAGGTCATTCAGGGTTGTAATATTCGTCTCATTCTTTATATTAAGCTTGTTTAAAAGCAGGCCAACAGTGATAAAATCGCGGTATAACAAACCATTGCCTGTTTCTTTAACAACAGGGGGAATTTCATTTCCCATAGCATTGATAAGATCTTTAACCGGCATGGAAGAAAGGAAATAATCTCCTTCCAGTTTGCACTCTGAACCTGTTGATCTGTTCACAAAAACCAGCTCATTAATCTGAGTATCAGAAATATGTAATCCGACGACTTCAGAATTCAGGATGATTGTCCCTCCTTTTTCCTCAATTATCCGCGCAACAGTTTCCCACATCTGGCCAGGTCCCAGCTTGGGATATAGGAATTGTCCTATCAGGCTTGTATCAGTATTCTTTTGTTCAATTGATTCCTTCTTATTGAAAATTGCTTTTACAGCATGAAGTATAGCCCGTGAAACGGATAATTCCTTAATTCTCTGTGCTCCCCATGATGAAGGTATTTCAGAACATGGCACTCCCCATACCTTCTCTGTATAATCCCTGAAAAATGTTTCATAAAGTTCTTTCCCGAATCTGCTGATAAAAAAATCTTCAAGCGATTTAATTTCTTTTAAAGGAAATATCTTAATACTCAGATAGGACCAGGTTATTCTTACAATTCTCACCAATCCAAGATTATGGATTGTCTTCCAGCTTAATGAGACAGGATAATCAAAAAAACGACCAAGATAGAAAATCCTGGATAACCTGTTCCTGATGAGCATTACTCTGTCGGTCTTTTCCGGATCAGGTCCATTTGGGGAGAGACTGTCCGAGCTTTGCAAGGGCAGTATATTCAACCACCATTTCATAATAATATCTGATTTCGAAAAAAACCTGTGTCCACCCATATCTATACGGTTCCCCTTGTACACGACTGTTTTTGAAATACCCCCGATATCATTAGTTTTCTCTATTATCACAGGTTTTATGTTTGTTCTTGTAATTAATTCATAGGCAGCTGTTAATCCTGCCGGACCGGCACCTATGATTACTGCATGCTTATTCATCATTAAAACCTTTAGTCTTAGTTAAAGAGCATAAATTTACGCGCAAAAAAGTTCCAGAGATAAACTATTATGGTAGTGAATATTTTTGATATGAGATAATGCATCAATGCGACATCTGTAAAAATCCAGATAAAAAGTTCATTCAATGCCAAGCCTATTATACCGATAAACATAAACAGCAGGAATTCCGCTTTACGGTTTCTAATATTTCTTTTTACAAAAACCCATCTGATACAGAGTGAATAATTTATTGTCAGGCCTATCAGGAATGCAATCGCGGCAGATAACAGATAATAAATATTCAGATAATTTGTCAGGATGAACAAAGTACCGAAATCAATGACAAAGGCAAATCCCCCTACAAAAGTATATCTGATTAATTGCAGGAATGTACTGTTCGTCTTTCCTTTAAAAACAGCCTGAATATTTGAATATAAGCTGATCTTATTCATTGTCAGGAATACTTCTATATTTCTCTAACAGGAAGGTAATAATGTCAGGATTTTCCTGAGATCTTGTTATAGCAGTTTCTGCATAAAGGTTCATATTTATCTTTTTCACCTAGCACGATCACCTGCGCCTCATCTGATTTCCTGAATGAATACTGGGCAAGATTGCCGCATCTCATGCATATTGCATGAACTTTGGTCACATATTCGGCAATGGCAAGAAGTTGGGGCATCGGGCCGAACGGATTACCCATAAAATCCATATCGAGTCCTGCAATAACTATTCTTATACCGTTATCAGCCAGCTTATTACAGACATCGATTATTGTATTGTCAAAAAACTGCGCCTCATCAATGCCCACCACACTTACATCACCGGCCAGCAACAGGATTGCTGAGGCATTATCTACCGGAGTGGAAACGATCGATTTTTCATCATGCGAAACCACCCTGGATTCAGAATAGCGGTTGTCAAGCGATGGCTTGAATATTTCGACTTTCAGTCCTGCAAACTGAGCTCTCCGCAATCTGCGGATCAGCTCTTCGGTCTTTCCGGAGAACATTGAACCTGTAATTACTTCAATTGATCCCCTTTTACCGGTTGCCATGACTGAATTTTCGAGAAAATCCATCTTTAATTAATCTCAGTTGTTGTGTACCATTTTGTAATTATATCCCGTTTCGACTTGTGGAATATTAGTTACTTTTGCAAAATAAGGAAATTGGTTTGTTATATTAACATTAAAAGATATGGATTTCAACGCGACAGTCGATTTAATTCTCAAAGACCTTAATGAAGCCCGGGAAATTATTGATGATCTTAAGAATTATCCGGGAGTACCTGCTCTGCAGGTTGAACTGGCAAAATCGAAATGCAAGAGTGCCGGTGAAGTGATCGCACTCCTGAAAACACTTAAGCACGAGGAGGTTCATCCGAAACCTGAAACCCCTCAAACCTCTCCGGAAATTAAAAAGAAAGAGCCAGTCGCTCCTTCAGGCAAACCTTCAGAATCTGCGATTGTTGCTGATAAGTTCGGCTTCACGGACAGAATAAATGAGCAGATTGGAAACTTAAGAGATGATGATAATGTTACAGATATCTTAAGAACCAAACCATTAACAAATCTCGCTGATGCAATTGGTGTGAATGACAAGTTCCTGTTCATCAGGGAACTTTTCAACGGAAGTCCGGAATCATATAACCAGGTTATTGCCAGACTCGAAAGCTCCAAGAGTTTTTCTGATGCAACGGCAGTCTTAATGAGCTACACCGGCGATAACAAAGAAACAGAAGCAGTAAAACAGCTGCTTGATCTTGTAAAGCGAAAATTTAACGCTGATGAGTAAATTATTCCTTGTCCCTACTCCTATCGGTAATCTCAAAGATATCACTTACCGGGCTGTAGAAACTCTTGAAAATGCAGATCTTATCCTGGCTGAAGATACACGGCATGCTTCAAAACTTCTTAACCACTATAATATAAAGTCTACACTGCAGTCACATCATATGTTCAATGAGCATAAGAGTGTTGAGGCTATATGTACAAGGATCCTGTCAGGAACGACTGTTGCCCTTATTTCTGATGCCGGCACTCCGGGTATCTCCGATCCCGGGTTCCTGCTTGTCAGATTATGTCTTGAAAAAGGGATCCCTGTTGAGACTCTTCCGGGTCCGACTGCACTCATCCCTGCCCTGGTCAATTCGGGTCTGCCATGCGAAAGGTTCTGCTTTGAAGGATTTCTGCCACCGAAAAAGGGCAGGAATAAAAGGTTGACAGGGTTGGAGGAAGAGGCCAGGACAATGGTATTCTATGAGTCCCCCTACCGGCTCGTGAAAACTCTCAATGAGATGGCTTTGCATTTCGGCGGTGACAGGGAAGCATGTGTCTCCAGGGAGCTGAGCAAGATATATGAAGAAAATTTAAAAGGCACACTGTCTTATCTTTCAGATCATTACAAAAAGAAACCGCCCAAAGGGGAGATAGTGATAATTGTGGCAGGGAAAAGAGATTAAGTTTTAGAAAATCAAATCAAAGATTATTTATTGTGTTTTCTGTTTTTAATATCCCCTTTCCCGTCCCGCCATGCGGAAAGCCAAAACTCCTTCCCCCCTGGGGGAAGGTTGGGAAGGGGCTAACTGTTGTTAAAATAAGAAGATTAGTTTTCTTCATTTTGTTGTTTTTGCAGGCTGCAGGCCTTGCCAATGCCCAGATACTTAAAGGGAAGATCACCAATCAGGCAGGTGAAGCGATACAGTATGCTACAGTATATATCCAGGAACTGAAACAGGGAACAACGGCAAATACGAAGGGAGATTACGAGATAAAACTGCCTGCCGGCAAATACATGGTGACATATCAGAGCCTTGGATATTCCCCGATTTTTTATGATATTACAATTCCCAATCAGACAATAACCAGAAATGTAACTCTTCCGGTTCAGTACTATGAAATCCCGGAAGTAAGGATCACAGCTACCGGGGAGGATCCTGCATACGGAATTATGAGAAAAGCCATTGGCATGGCTCCCTATTACCTGAATAACATAAGTTACTATAAAGCAGATGTCTACCTTAAAGGGAACCTTGTTTTCAATAAGATCCCGAAGATCATGCAGAAAGCGATGAAGATGGAAGCATCCCATGATGATGGATCAACATCCAGTACAACTATCAAAGAGGGTGATGTATTTATTATGGAATCATATAATGAGATTGAATTCACAGCTCCCGATAAATATGTACAGAAGGTAATATCAATAAATAGTACTTTCCCCGACGAAGGTGACAATGTCTCGCCATTGGATATAATCAACGCAAGCTTTTATCAGCCTTTCATTGCGGAATTAGCCATTTCACCGCTTTCTCCCCAGGCTTTTTCACATTATAAATTCAAATACCTGGGGGCAACACCCCAGGGCAATAATATTATAAATAAAATACAGGTTATTCCAAAAATAAAAAGTCAGCAGCTCTTTGAAGGCACAATTTATATCATAGAAGATCTCTGGTGCCTTTACAGTGTTGATCTCACAAACGAAAATATTGCCGGTGCCATAAATGTTCAGCAATTATATATTCCCGTGCAGAACGATATCTGGATGCCGGTAAGCCATAAATTTGATGTTGATGTTGGAATTATAGGTATCAGGGCTGATGCAGGATACGGCAGTTCAGTCAGGTATATCGAAGTCAGGCCGAATACTTCACTGAAAAAGCCGGAATCTATTGACAGTGATTATTTCGGAAAACCAGTTTCATCTCAAACCGCCCGGGATCTGACTGTTTCCAAAAACCAGGAAAAGATTGAAGAGATCCTCGAAAAAGATGAACTGACAAACAGGGACATGGTAAAGCTGACCCGCCTGATGGAAAAAGAATCTGAAGATGCTTTGCCTGACAGCATCAGGAACAGCCTGGAGATCAAGGACAATACGATTACAACTGTTGAAAAGGATGCTAATAAAAAGGACAGCATCTACTGGTCGGAGATAAGGCCTATCCCGCTGTCA
>CAYNGW010000129.1:0-6138 GCA_964396955.1 uncultured Rikenellaceae bacterium
TATCCAGTCTCCTGAACATTTTAAAGTCCATCCTGAATTTGTCATCACGAATAATGGTGATGCATTTCCGCCTTTGCTATCGAATGCCATAGTATCTGCTCTTATATCAAGAGTGGGTGCTCCTTCCTCCTGTGTAACAGTAAGCCTTACCGGTTTAACTCCATCGGCTGAAACCGTTAAAATGGCTGAACGTTTATTCACGCCCGGATTAACAGTAGCATTCAGCGATATGGTACCTGAATTCACACCTGCATCTTCACTTACCGTTAACCAGTTGCCTGCCCTCATCATAAATATCTGCCTGGCATTGGGATCCGGAACATATTCCGCACTGATAATCCATGCAGTATTAGATTTTATTTCAAATGCAGTCTGGCTGTTTTCATCCCTGCCGATTGTCAGGTTATCTGATGTGAGAGAAAGCTGAGGCTTCGATGATGCCTGGTTCACAGTAACATGCTGTTCACGCCCTCTGGTTTTGATTTTAAGTGTTGCCTGCCGGCCGGAATTTTCCTTGTTTATAGCAGCAGTAACAGTGATGTCACTATCTCCCGAGGCTGATGATGGATTAATTGTAAGCCAGTCTGCCGGACATTCGATTGTCCAATCGCGGGTGGAAGAAATTGTGAAAGCTGCCTGGTTTTCCGCTCCTGATGAAATATTTATTGTCGAAACGGAAGGCCATAATGTTGATATATCAAGCTGACGTTCAGCAAACTCCAGGAAAGATGGCCATTCAGGAGCATCGGTATGGCCTCCCTCATGAACCCGGTAAGCTATGGTACCGTCAGTATAGGCTTTGTCAACAACAGGTTTCGGATCAGGCATTACAAGTCCTTTTTCGCCAAGCAACTCATAGACCGGTGTCGCATATTTACCTGTAAGGTATACTCCATACGGATCACACCAGGTGCTTGTCGTTCCGCCGTCCATCATCACAGGCCTTGGAGCACATAAAGCAAGAAGGGAATGGGCGTCAACAGGGCAGTTTTCTATTTTACGAGGAAGGTACCGGCCCGGTACAAGCTCTCCTGCCCATTTGAAGAAATTGCCTGCCATCCAGTGATATTCATTTTCAGGGACCGAGTTTTCCAGATCCTGTCCCCAGTGTCTTCTGTTAAGTTTTGTACCAAGGCTGCCTGCATCACCAGGGAAGGCTATAGCAAGACGCGGTTCAAACGCCATTGTAACAAGGGTAGCTTTCCCGTAGCGTGAAACCCCGTTCAATCCGAGCATTTTGGCATTAACATCCTTGTCTGTTTCAAAATAATCAATAAGCCTGCTGACACCCCAGCCCCATACCCTGAGCGTTCCCCAATCGTCAGGCTTGCGCCAGTTTCCCTGGTTTACAAGGCCTGTCAGATAGCTGGTGAGACCAGAACCATTATCAGGCTGTAGAGCAGTGAGATCGAAGACGCATATGCCCCATCCCCTGGGATTGCAACGTTCCCAGTACATATCGGCAGCATTGCCGAAACCGCCGAAAAATATAAAGACAGGAACAGGTTCCGTTATATTCGCCGGGATCCTTAATGTCGCAAGGATCACAGGTTTATTTCTGACCTGGGGATAGCGTGAGATATCAATTGTACCTGTGATCTGCTTCTGAATATATGCCCGGTTTTCTTTACCTCCATTTGAGGTCTTTACATCCCAGGCAACTTTTGGAATTGTCTTTTCGTCAGGTATTTTACCGTACATTGCTTCTTCAAGATCTTCTTTTATTTCCGGCCGCCGCTTGTTCCACCACTCATCGGCAGTGGTTATGGTCTTGCCATTTTTCAGCTTCAGCAGGTCTATTGGTGTATAATCTCCTGCTCTCGCAGAATCCGGTCCCGGAAACAATCCCGTGGAACGGTCCGAATAATTATTCCAAAGGCCAAACGGAGACCGGACAATAGTATTGATCCTGCCGCTGTCAGTCCAGTTGCCCTCAGGATTGTCCGGATTTACTGGAAAAGCATTTTTGGGCGCATTGGGATCCTCCGGTCTTGACGGAAGCTTGGGAAGCCCGATACCAAGCTGTGCCAGCATCTGATCCCGGTCCATCAGGTTTGTGACATTCTTCGGCGGAAAGGCGGGGAATGCAGATCCTGTGCTTTTATTACATCCGTTAAACGGAGTGATAATAAGCAAAATTATTATGCTTATCCTGGCTGTTAAATATATTGTTTTCATAATCTTGATATATATATAAATAGATACTGTAAAATCAGGTTTAACTTCTTAAAGGGACAGTTTGTCTTTTAAAGTTATGAGTTTTTCAGTCAGGTAATAACATATTTTAAGGAAAATACTGATTATGGATCAATCGGGCATTTTTATTCATTTTAAGGAGAAATAAATTACGGGAATTATTTCTAAAATATCCTCTGTTTGTATAGATTTGTATATACTGTTATTTGCTGTTTTCAGGAAAGCAACGTGTTACAAGTTTGGAATATTGGATAGGATAAGATAATTAACCAGAAATATATCGATTATGAAAAGGAACGAAACCTTCTCAGACTTATTAATGAGATTGAAAAAAATGAGGATTGCTTTGACAATCCCGATATCAACAGCAGTGTTGATCTGGATCTTAAGTTCTTTAGTTGCTGTCAGCGGGCAGGCTGGAGAACCCGGGCAGGAAAAGACTAAAGTCATTCCTCTTGCGGAGCGTATCGGACACACAGACCCATCAAAAGCCATGGCTGGTAAAAACGTTCATCAGGGTACCGGCACATTAGGCATGCAAACACTTCTTGGAAGAGGAGCAGTAAATGATTTAGCCTTTATGCACCATGGCCCTCTTGGTCCGAAGAGCTCAATTGGACATCATTTCCATACGAATTCTGATGAGATGTTCCTCATCCTTGATGGTGATTGCGAATTCACTGTAAACGGACAGACTGCCCTTCTAAAAGGTCCGGCCGGCGTACCCTGCAAATCAGGAAATTCACATGCTGTGTACAACCCATCCGCAAAACCTGTCGACTGGGTTAATTTCAATGTGGTAGTTTCTGATCCGGCACAGCAGCCAGCAACAAACCTGCCCGCCCAGAGCCAGGGAGGAGGCTTTCCGCGCAGAGGCTCCTATAACTATTCTGCTGATCCGACAGGCCTTTTTGAAATGGCTGATGACCGGGCAGGTGCGACTCTTGTTAAGAAACCAACATTTATCAATACAGGCCAGCTTACAAAAGAATCACTGCGTCCGGTCGTCAAAATGAATGGAGGTAAGGATACAGTTTTATACAGAAGAGCTCTGGGCCCGGGTGCATTTGCATCGAACTGGGCTTTTGTTGATCACCTTCTTATACCTCAAAAAGCATCAGTCGGCAGGCACTATCACTCAGGTGTTGATGAGGTTTATTTCGTGATCAAGGGAAAAGGGAGAGTTCATGTCAATGACGAATGGGCCGATATTGTCTATGGCGATGCAGTGCCGGTCCATGCCGGAGAAATCCATGCACTTGAAAGTTCTTCAACGGACCCCCTTGAAATGATAATCTACGGAATCGCACTTGAGAAAGGTAAACTTGATGTGGTTGATGTACCTCTTTCCATGGCTAAACTGCAGATGTTCTTTGAGGTTGACCCAACTAACTTTGAAGCTTTTGAGAAGAACTATATTGATGTCTATGTGGTTGCTTTGAGGAAGCAGACAGGCTATTTGGGATCAAGGCTTCTTCGCCGTTTCCCCGATGACTTTTCAAAGAGAATAGGTTCCCCGGAAACCCGGTTCAATTTTGAAATGGAGCTTTTATTCGATACCGAGGAGCACAGGCAGATGTGGACAAAAACACAGGAGCACGATTATGCATGGGCTAAAACTTCAGCAATGGCAAAATCATATCAATGGTTTGGCTATGATATTGTTGGAATGGACCAGTTGGCTGATCCCATGGGCAAGAGAAACCTGACAATTGAAAAACAATAATTTCTTTAGAACACAAAACAATTCAAACCAGAAAAAATTATGAAACCAACTTTAACAAAAAGAATCATTTTCCCGGGTATGCTGGTTCTGATCCTGATTATCATGGTTCAGTGTACATCAGCACCCGAGTGGCAAAAGAAAAATAATGAACTGATCAAACAATATTCATTGACTGAAAGGCAGCTTACAGGTCTTCCAAAGACAAAAGTTGTTTCAAATCTTCAGGCTGGTAAGGTGACAAGTCTCGACAGCATAGCAACTACAACACTTTATCCGGGGGTCACAGCAAAACTTTACTGGGGTACCGGTACAATGGCAGGTATCCTGCAGCTTGAAGCAAATGCAAAAGTAACTGAGGAGGCTCTTCCTTCTGACCAGTTTGTATTTGTCCTGGAAGGTTCAATAGACCAGGATATTAATGGATCGCCCGTTACAATGATCTCAAGAAAGAGAGAAGAACCTGATGGTGCTCATAGCGCTACGCCGAGAATTGATTTTGTATATCTTGAAAAAGGCAGTAAAAATGCTCTTTCAGCGGGTTCTGCCGGAGCTAAAATACTTGTGGTTTGCAGCCCGGTACGGCTTGACTATTTGCAGGCAGCCGGCGTTAAGAATATCCCTTCCTCGAATGTTGATCTTGCTGCAGTACAGGTTCCTAACGTCAAGCCAAACACGATTTACGATTTATATGAATTTCAGCTGACAGCTCTTACTAAAGGGGCAAACTCAAGGCTGGTCACAGGCAAGAATACCCAGGTAAGCTTTATTTCGATGGATCCGGGAGCTCTCTTCGACCGTCACATACATCCCGAAGAGCAGACAATGCTGGTATTACGCGGTGGATGTGACGAAATTCTCCTCGATGGTGAGCAACCGATGGCAAAGAATAGCGTCGTTCTTATCCGGGGTAATATGGTACACGGTGCAAAAGTGGGTGATCTTGGCTGCGATGCGATAGATATCTTCTGGCCCGCAAGAACAGACTATTCTGAAAAAGAAAAAACAAGACTGGAAGCTTACCACGCAATAATTCCGGAAGATGCCAGATTAGAAATGATAGTTGACGGCACGCAAACAAAACCAGGTCTTATTTTCAGCGAAGGACCAAAATGGATGAACGGCAATGTCTACTTTTCAAATATGGGTTTTGACCAGGCCTGGGGCGCACATCCGGACAGAAGCTCTGTTGTTGAAATGAAGCCGGACGGATCATACAGGAATATTACCGCAGGCAAGATGCAGACAAACGGACTCTATCCTTACAAAAATGGCAACCTTCTGGTTTGTGACATGATGGGACACAGGGTTATTGAGATGACAACTGAAGGTAAAATGGTTAAGGTGATCGCTGATAAATATGATGGTAAGAAAATTGATGGTCCGAACGATATCATAACCGATGCCAAAGGTGGTATATATTTTACAGATCCTCAGTTCACCATGGAAGCTGTTAAATTCCAGCCCGGCCGTGCTGTTTATTATGTTTCGCCCGACGGCAGTAAGGTAACCAGAGTTGTGGAAGCGAATGAATTTGCCATGCCAAATGGCATCCTGCTTTCTCCCGATGGCAAAACGCTCTATATAAACAATTGCTATGATGATGAATCGTGGTACCCTGTAAACAGCGACAAAGAGAATTATATCTGGGCTTACGATGTAAACGAAGACGGAACAATTAGCAATGGTCGTCAGTTCGCAAAATTATTCCTTGTTGACAATGTGCTCGACAGAAAAGCTAAATCATCAAGTGCTGATGGTATGGCCATTGATAAGATGGGAAACATTTATGTTGGTACCTATTATGGTGTTCAGATATTCAACTCAAAAGGTGAATTTATCGGTATGATCAACCTGTCTCACTTCCCCGTTAGCCTTTGCTTTGGTGATGATGATATGAAAACCCTTTATATCGTAAGTTATAGCTGGGTTTACAAGATCCGGACCAACATGGAGGGTTATGTAAATTACCTGTGATAAGATTCCCTTGCAGCCTTCAGGCTGTATGTCAAAATAAAGGGGCTATTGAGATGGCCCCTTTATTTAACCCCACCCCTAAATCCCCCAGGGGGGACTTATTGAAAACCAATGACTTAAAAAGCCCCCCTCGGGGGGTTTGGGGGTTTATCATATTGGATTCTTTTTCTACCGACTGTTTTCCTTAGTTATATTATTAACAGCATCAATACCAAGCCTCTCTTTAAGTTGTGTCAGGTAAA
>CAYNGW010000130.1:0-6136 GCA_964396955.1 uncultured Rikenellaceae bacterium
TTTTTCGGTCACCTCAGTGCCGACGTACATCAGCTGGTCGCCCCTGAACTTGGTGTACATGAATATGTCCTTCTTGATATCGAACTTTTCCTTGTCGTCAATCACCTCGGCATTTGTGTCGATCACAAGAGGCGAGAGGTTAAGGTATTCATCAAAGGTCTTAAGCGACTTCATGAGCAGAACGGAACTGCTCTCGGCAAATTTGGATTCCTCCAGCTCCTGAGCCTTGAATCCCGAGTCGGAACTGCTCAGCAGGTCGATCAGGTGATTGAATTTTGCTTCCTGGTTTTTAGGATGTATCACCTTAATCTCCCTCACTGAAACCAGCTTATATTTGGCTATGAAAGCGAGTTTTTCGAGAATAAGAGAGAGTTTCTCTTCATATTCAACACACCGTTTTTCTATCTCCTCGTTTGTGAGGTTGATCTGATAATGCCCTATCTCATTGCGTTCGGGGACCCAGAAGTCGAGGGCAGCATAAAACTTCTTGTCAAAGTTCTCGCTCATCTCAGACATGAACCAGGGAACTCCTTTTTCCTGCATGTAGGTCCCGATCGCCCTGATGAGCCAGGTATAGTTACCCATGCTCAGTACCATAATTCTGTCGCTGAATTCTTTTTTGAAACCTTCAGGCAGGAACAGTTTCTTTTCCTTGACATCTTTCCAGAGCTGGCATATCATGAGGAAGCTCACGAACTGCATTGAGCGCTCAATCGTTTTGAATATCTGATCGAGACGCATCCTGTCGAGCTGGCGTGTTGATGCGGAAAAGAGTCTCCGCAATTCAACGCCGATAGGCCAGGGGAAGTTTCTGATAATGAGATCACCTAGCAGGCGGGGATCGAGGGTTTCTTCCTCCTCTTCGTCGGCTATAAGCATCTTTTGCATTGAGGGTTTGTACTTCAGCATCTCCTGAAATACTTTCTGAATAAGAAGTTCATTGGTTGTTGCCATAGTTCCGGGATTGTGTACAAAAGAGTTAAGGTACAACAATGTAACGGAAAATGCAAATGGTATTTAATAAAAGAGAGGCGCAACGGTGCAAAGGTACAAAGGTTCAACGGTCAATAAATTTATTGATCCCTGTCAGATGTGAAATTTAAGGAAGTATTTGGTTTTGCCCTTGTGCCGTTGAGCCGTTTAATACCCCGCCGCCCCGGCAGCCGCTTAATATCCTGCCGCCTGCCCGTCCTTGCGGGATTCCGAGGCGCCGTACCAGACTTTGTTTCTATCGTCCCACATTATGGCCTGATAGCCGCCATAGCCTCCAAGGTTCCATTGTATCATGTGGCCCATCGACATCAGCTTCTGGATCACTTCAGTGCGGAATCCGCTCTCGAGCTGCAGGACACCTCCATCGGTCATCTGCTCTCCTGTTGGTTCAGAAGAGCCTGTATGATAGATCCTCGGTGCATCACCGGCTTCCTGGAGATTCATCTTGAAATCAATGAGATTTATTATTATCTGAGCGTGTCCCTGGGGCTGCATGTCGCCTCCCATGACCCCGAAGCTTATCCATGGCTTACCATTCTTTGTTATAAAACCGGGGATGATAGTATGGAAAGGTCTCTTTCCGGGTGCATAAACATTTGCATGCCCCTGAGCCAGGCTGAACATCTCACCTCTGTCCTGCAGGATGAATCCCAGTCCGGTCGGGCACATTCCCGAACCCATGCCACGATAGTTGCTTTGAATAAGAGATACCATATTGCCATATTTATCAGCCACTGTCAGGTAAATTGTGTTGCCAGCTTCAATGACTCCAGCATCATAAACACTGGATGCTTTCTCCGGATCAATGAGCTTACGTCTATCTGCAGCGTATTTCTTTGAGATTAGTTCAGCAACAGGTACTTTACTGAATACCGGATCGGCATAGTATTTAGCCCTGTCTTCAAAGGCCAGCTTCTTTGCTTCAGTGAAAAGGTGAATGTATTCCGTTGATCCAAAACCCATTGATGACAGATCATACCCTTCAAGGATATTCAGCATCTGAAGGGCTGCAATGCCCTGGCCGTTCGGAGGCAGTTCCCATACCTCGTATCCGCGGTATATTGTTTTCACCGGCTGCACCCATTCCGAGTGATGACGCGACAGATCATCATAAGTAAGAAATCCGCCCTCCTTCTTCATAAAAGCTGCGATATCGCGTGCAATACCTCCCCGGTAAAATTCATTCCGTCCTCCTTTGACTATCTTTTCAAGAGTGTTTGCCAGGAGCGGGTTTTTAAATATCTCGCCTTTTGCCGGAGTCTTTCCGCCGGGCATATATACTTCCTGTACGTTAGGAAATTCCTTGAGGGCATTTGCTCCTCTTTCGAGATAAAATGCAATGACTTCACTAACCGGGAAGCCTTCCCGGGCGTAGCTTATTGCAGGCTGTAGTATATCTTTCATCGGGAGGCGTCCGAACATATCGTGCATCTCATACCAGCCATCGACGCATCCTGGTACCGAAACGGGCAAGGGTCCTCTGGGGGGTATGAATTCATAGCCATTTTCCTTGAAGTATTCAAGTTTAAGTGACCTGGGGGACCTGCCGCTTGCATTGAGTCCGTAGAGTTTTCCTTTGTCTGCGCTCCAGATAAGTGCAAAAAGATCTCCTCCTATACCACATCCTGTAGGTTCCATCAGACCCAGCACTGCATTTGCAGCAATAGCAGCGTCTAAGGCATTGCCGCCCTTCTTGAGAATGTCGAGGGCAACCTGTGTGGCAAGCGGCTGACTTGTTGCCGCCATTCCGTTGCAGGCAATAACTTCCGACCTGGTTGCAAAATCGCGCCCTGTGACCCTGTCCTGAGAAAACACAGTGACAGGCATAATAAGGATAAAGAGAATAGGGAAAAAGACTTTCATTTCTATCAGGTTTATTATGCAAAGGTAAAAAACAGTATACTATTTTGCCATGGCCTTCTTTTTTAATTCCGGAGGCATTTTTTCAATCGCATACCTCAGGGATGTGCGCGGCATGGTTTTCTTCTTTCTCATTATATAATCAAATACCTCTTTCTGATGAGCCTGGCCGGCAACCTTCAGCATCCAGCCATATCCCTTCTGGACCATGTCATCAGGATCAGAATGCAGGATATCAGCTATTTCGAAAATATCATCAAGAAACAAACCTTTTCGGGCAGGGACAATCAACGTTACGGCAGAGGCACGCTTTACCCAGCGGTTTTCAGATCTTGCCCACCTCTTAAGCTCTTTGAGGTAAGAAGGATACATCTCAGTGAACGTACCCACGGTATGATTGCACAGAGTATCGCATGCTGCCCAGTTGGAGACATATTTGCTCACCCACCTTTCAAATACCTTGAAATCAACCGGTACATATTCCTTCCTCACATTATACGACCACATACAGGCAATGCCGGCTTCTTCAATGAATCCTGATTTCCATAATTCTTCACATAATGAGAAGATGCTGGATTTGGATTTATCAGTTATTGTTTTGTAAAGTTCCTTGCTAATCTGCTCCACCTGTGCCGATTTCAGTCCATAGATCTTAATATTTTCCTTGAAGAACTTCTCTCCCTGGATCCTGGTCTTTTCATCGGCATTTTTAATCAGTTCTTCCCTGATCTTCATTATTATCCGACTCATAATTCTTAAAGTTATGTTTAAGTCTTTTCCTCTTCGTGTGCCTTCGTGATAAGCCACACTAAGGTACATAAAGGATTAATAAGACATTTGTGAGCATTGATAATCTTTATAAATATTTATATGGCTAAAATTTAATTGAGATGAGACGAATACTATTTCTTTCACTTTTATTTTCTGTCTGCTCCTTAAGTCAGTCACAGCAATTCGGAATGAATGGTTAACTGGATCACCAAAGGGCTTATGAGCAAAATGTGGCCGCATCTTCCCGCCAGGCCGCTTATCAATCTGGAACCAAATTATGAAGAGATATTTTTCGAGATCACCGATAAAGATGTCCGAAATGCATATTCCGACGGAACAGGCTCTGATGACGGAAACCTCCTCACTGTAACATCACCAACTGAAAGCGATATGTTGCTGATTCTGGAAGATGTAGCTCCGGTAAAGAAAATCAAGATTCAGGGTAAGAAAAATATAATAAAAAGTAAGAATCAGCTCTTTCCCGCTGTCCTCATATACTCACCCCCCAGCCCCCTCTCTGCTAACGCAAAGAGGGGGAGTCTATTGGTTTACAACAACTTAGCCCCCTGCCTTGCTTTAGCAGGGAAGGGGGTTGGGGTAAGGGTACATGGTAGTCAGAACACACGGAGTTCAACAGAGAAGATTCCTTACTTATTTCAGATAATGCCAGAATTTTTCTTCCGATATACGCAGCTCCCTTTGCTTCTTTCTCTCCAACAGGTAATAATAAATAACAAGGATAACGCCTGTTATCGCTATGCCAAGCAGCAGATACCTGATGATTTCAGATATGCCGGGATCAGTGGTGATAACAGATTCTGCAGCCATGCCTTCAATGATTTTATACCCGACTTCAATATTGAAGATATTCTTTACAAAAAAGAGAGAGAAGAATGCAAGTAGTCCTGACATGACGGGTGTGGCGATCCATCCGATACCTATTTCGCCCAGAAGTTTGAAGTTTATGTTTCTGGCACCTTTATAAAGACCGATACCGATAACACATCCGACTATCACCTGTGAACTTGAAACAGGTACCATGGGAATGGGAGGGAGGCCTGTTTTTACAAACAGGTTTGATAATCCCGATGATGAGAATATAAACAGCACAAGCGATTGGGCGAGTACAACAACCAGGGCTGCTTCGGATGAGAGTTCCACGATATTGCTCCCGACCGTTTCCATAACCTTCCTTGAATAGGTTACTATCCCGATCGCAATAGCAATGCTCCCAAGCAGGAAAAGCTGCTGGCTTGAAGAGAGGGTAAAGAGCCCCATGTCAATTTCCTGGAAGTTGAATGCCGGCACAAAAACACCCATTACGTTAGCTATGTTGTTTGCACCAAGGCTATATGCGCCAAAAGCTCCGGCAATTATCAAACCTGTTCTAAGAAATGATTCAAACCTTATAAGATGTATTTTTGATGCTTTTTTAATCTTAGTGATAATAATATATAGAAGGACCGCGAATACTGCTCCCAGTACAGGACCTGTTATCCATGTTGCAACAATTTTCGTAAGAGTACCTGAATCGGTTCTGTTTCCTGTGAAGAGATTCCAGCCGATAATAGCTCCTACAATTGCCTGGGTGGTGGAAACAGGAAGCGAGAATTTTGTCATTACGTACACGGTGACAGCTGCAGCAAGAGCGAGCGTGAATGATCCGCCAATTGCGTTGACACCGCCCAGTTTCCCAAGAGTATCTGAAGCTCCGGAACCCTGGATTACAGCTCCCAGGATAACGGCAATTGAAGCAATTATCGCAGCTTTCCTGAAGGTCACCATTTTTGATCCGACAGCCGAACCAAAAATATTCGAAGCATCATTCGCTCCGAGGGACCATCCCAGGAATAGACCGCTAGTTAAAAAGAAGATGATCATTAATTCTCTATCGTTAAACGTGTTCCGGGTTCCATGTTCCGGGTAAATGGACGCGGAACGCTGAACATGGAACGAGGAACAATTAGACTATAATTTTTATTGCCATCGCCGAAAGCAGATCTGCAGCCTTCTGTGCCATATCGGAAATGTTCTCGATATGGTGGATAATATATCTCAAATGAGCCTTGTGAGCAAGATCTACTTCATTCATTTCCTGGAAAATACGCTTTTTGATATTACAGGAGATCTTATCAGTTTCACTTTCAAAATAATATACTTTCAATAATTTTTCCCTTACAGTATAAGGCGTGGTAAAATATGCTCTTGCTGCCGGAATAAGCTCTTCGGCAGCATTGGCTGAAGCATCAACAAGGCTCACAATGTCTTTATTCAGGATTGCAGGAATTTCCGGCATTTCTATAATGAACTCATTCAAAGAACTTTTCACAGTATCAATAATCTCATCCAGTTCATCAATGAGCCTGGTAACCTCCTCCCTGTACTGCGGCAGAATTGAATGAGTGATCATCTCATTTTCAATCGATCTCTGGAGCTTGTCAGCGGTGCTTTCAAGAGTATCCACTTTCTGAAGATGCCGGTTAAAAGCTTCGATATCCTTATCGATATATGA
>CAYNGW010000131.1:0-6038 GCA_964396955.1 uncultured Rikenellaceae bacterium
CACGGGGACGGGTATAAATGGCGTACCACTTTGGTACAACCTGCTTTGGTATTTTTATTATTTTTGGGACTTCGTCCGAAGGATTTAATATCATGAATTTGTTTTTCTTACTGATTTCAAAGATAGTCTAAATGATTGTTTTTAATTGTTCATTTGCCTTCGGCGAGCTCCGCGGAGTTTATCCCGCATTTAGCGGGGCTCCGGTTCTTTTGCTCCCCATCACCCATTCCTCCATTCTCGCCCTCCCGCACTCTCTTCATCTAAGTTATAAGTATCCGGACTCTTTTATTAAATTTGCAATGATCAAATTATAACAGAATGAAACATATACTGGTTACCGGAGGTGCCGGATTCATTGGTTCACATCTTTGTGAACGACTTCTTGATATGGGCAACGAGGTGATCTGCCTCGATAACTATTTTACCGGTTCAAAGGAAAATATAATACATCTTCTTGATAATCACCATTTTGAAGTTATTCGTCACGATATTACCATGCCGGTATATATTGAGGTTGATGAGATTTATAATCTGGCATGTCCGGCCTCTCCGATACACTATCAGTATAACGGCATAAAAACAATCAAAACCTCGGTAATGGGAGCAATAAACACCCTCGGACTGGCAAAAAGGACCAGATCGAAAATATTGCAGGCATCAACAAGCGAGATCTACGGCGATCCTGCTGTTCATCCCCAGCCTGAAGATTACCGGGGAAATGTGAATACTCTTGGACCCAGGGCATGCTACGATGAAGGAAAAAGATGCGCTGAAACACTTTTCATGAATTATCATGTACAGAACAAGGTCCGCATCAAAATAGCAAGGATCTTTAACACATACGGTCCCCGTATGAATTCCAATGACGGCAGAGTTGTATCAAATTTCATTGTCCAGACTCTGAAAGGGGAGAATATTACGATTTTCGGCGATGGTACCCATAGTCGAAGCTTTCAGTATGTGGATGATCTAATTGAAGGACTGATCAGACTCATGGATACTCCGGACACTTTCACCGGACCGGTTAATCTCGGTAATCCGGTTGAAGTATCTGTCAATGACCTGGCAAAAATGATTATCAGAATGACCGGTTCAAAGTCAAAGATAACCTTTATGCCTCTGCCAGAGGATGATCCGAAACAGAGAAGACCGGATATTACTTTAGCTAAGAAAGTATTGGACTGGCAACCGAAAGTAAACCTGGAAGAGGGACTGGAAAAAACTATTGAATATTTCAGAAAGATAATTTAATCACATGTACCCACCCCCTTAATCGCTCCCCTGCAGTCCGGCTCCTCGTTGCTCGGCCCTCTGCTTGCACAAGGAAGGAGAAGTGCTTGATATACAACTATATAGCCCCCTTCCTTACGAAGTAGGGAAGGGGGTTGGGGGATGGGTACATGGTAATAATAAGCCGCTCCATCTCTGAAGCGGCCTGTATCTAATATATAATTAACGCTTTTTTCTATTGCACCGTTTTGCCCCAGTGCCGTTGCGCCGTTATTTCTGCTTCATCTTCGCATCAATACTCAATGTGGCATGTGGAACAGCCCGCAGCCTTTCTTTAGAGATCAGCTTTCCTGTTTCCCGGCATATTCCATAGGTTTTGTTCTCGATCCTGACAAGCGCGGCCTGCAGGTGCTGTATGAACTTAAGCTGACGCTGTGCCAGTCTGCCTGCTTCTTCTTTCGATAAAGTAGTAGCTCCCTCTTCCAGCACTTTAAAAGTGGGTGAGGTATCCATTGTGTCATTACTCTCTTCGTGAGTTATGCTGGACTTGAGTATTTCATAATCTTTCTTGGCTTTATCCAGCTTCGCCAGGATGATCTGCCTGAATTCATCAAGCTCATCATCCGAATATCTTGTTTTCTCAGCCATAGCATCACGGTTATTGATTATGCGGCAAAGGTAGGGTTTTTTAATTAATATTAAAATTTGGGGGAAAATTGAATTTAATCTTCTGGTATTGTGTATTTTATTGATTAACTGTCCATTATGAAGTTTATTTATTATGTGCTGAGGGCGGGATGGCGAGAGGGCGGGAGCGCGAGAGGGTGTAATCTAATGTTTCACGCTCTCCTTTAGTAAATCTTACTTATACTCACTTTAATGATAACCTCATCAATTTCCACTTCGCGGGCACTTTCTGGGAGGGATTTAACAAGAGTAACCGAAGTTGCCAATGTCTGGGATCCGATATAAGAAGCATGTCTCTTCACAGCTTCACGTATAAAGTCATGATCTTCAATCTGAACTGTTATCTTATCGGTAACATCATACCCATTTTCCTTGCGGATATTCTGGATCCGGTTGACTAATTCCCTGGCAATGCCTTCGTAGCGAAGTTCATCAGTGACCGTGATATCAAGGGCAACAGTGAGTCTGCCTTCATTTGCTACCTGCCAGCCCGGGATATCCTCCGAAATAATCTCAACATCCCCGGTGGTAAGGGTTATCTGCTGACCGTTAATTTTGAATGAATGCGATTTATCAGCCTCAAATGATGCTATCTCCTGCTGTGAAAGTCCTGATACAGCATTGCTTATATCCTTCATCAGCCTGCCATATTTCGGACCGAGTGTCTTGAAATTGGGTTTGATCTTTTTTACAAGGATTGAAGAAGTATCATCAATATATTCAACTTCCCTGACATTCACCTCTGTAAGCACCAGATCCTTAACGGCTTCAAATTTCTTCTTAAATGTTTTATCTGGAAGCGGCACCATTATCCTGGCCAGCGGCTGGCGTACCTTGATGCTCACTTTTCTCCTTAAACCGAGGATCATTGAGGATATTTTCTGCGCTATATCCATTCTCTCCTCAAGATCCTTGTCAATCAGGTTTTCATCATACCCGGGGAACATCGCCAGATGCACTGATTCTTCTTTGTTTTTTCCGGTCGTCATGCCAAGATCGCGGAAAAGGAGGTCCGTGTAGAACGGAGCTATCGGTGCTGCAAGCCTGCTGACCGTTTCCAGACAGGTAAAAAGTGTCTGGTATGCAGCTATCTTGTCCTGGTCATAATCTCCACCCCAGTAGCGTTTCCTGTTAAGCCTCACATACCAGTTGCTGAGGTTTTCCGTGACAAAATCCTGAATAGCACGTCCTGCACGGGTAAGATCGTAATCCTCATAACACTTCCCCGCTTCCTTTACAAGGGAATTAAGAAGTGAGATGATCCAGCGGTCAATTTCCGGCCGGTTTTTCAGTGGAATATCCTTTTCAGAATATCTGAAATTATCAACATTTGCATACAGGGCAAAGAAGGAATATGTATTGTACAATGTGCCGAAGAATTTACGCCTGACTTCATCTATTCCTGCCATATCAAATTTCAGGTTGTCCCAGGGTTGTGAATTGGTAAGCATATACCAGCGCAGAGGGTCAGAGCCATATTCCTTGATTGTGCTGAACGGATCCACAGCATTTCCCAGACGCTTTGACATTTTGTTGCCGTTCTTATCGAGGACCAGCCCGTTTGATATAATATTTTTAAATGCAACCGAATCTGAGGTCATAGCGGCTATTGCATGAAGAGTGAAGAACCATCCTCTTGTCTGGTCAACACCCTCAGCAATAAAGTCGGCAGGGAACATTTTGCTGAAGTTTTCCTTATTCTCAAAAGGATAGTGAGCCTGGGCATAAGGCATCGCACCGGAATCGAACCATACGTCAATCAGGTCGGGTTCCCGGAACATCTTTTTGCCTGAAAGACTGACAAGAATTATCTCATCAACAAACGGACGGTGCAGGTCAAACTTCTCATAGTTTTCCGCGGAATTGTCCCCGATAGTGAATTTCTCAAGCGGATTCTTTTTCATGAATCCCGCTTCAATGGATTTTTCAATTTCAGCTTTCAGCTCCTCCGCTGAACCTATGCACATCTCTTCCTTCCGGTCTTCAGTAATCCAGATAGGTAGCGGAGTTCCCCAGAAACGTGTCCTGGAGAGGTTCCAGTCCACAAGGTTCTCGAGCCATTTCCCGAATCTTCCTGTTCCTGTTGAAGAAGGTTTCCAGTTTATTGTATTATTTAACTCTATCATCTGTTCGCGGAAGGCTGTTGTGCGGATGAACCACGCATCAAGCGGGTAATAAAGAACCGGCTTATCGGTGCGCCAGCAGTGAGGATAGCTGTGAACCTGCTTTTCAATCCTGAACACTTTGCCGTTCTGCTTCAGCATCACTGCAATGTCAACATCAAGAGTATCGGCATTTTCAGGAATATTGTTGCCATACTCATTTTTAACCGGCCGTCCTTCAAAACCAGTATATGTGTTTATAGTGACTCTCTCTTTTACGAACTTTTCATCAAGATCGGCAATAGGGATCATATATCCTTTTTTGTCGACCATTGGTCCTATTGAGCCGTCTTTCCTTTTAAGCATCATCGGGGGAACATTATACTCCTTTGCAATTTTATAGTCGTCAGCGCCAAAGGTGGGAGCGATATGGACGATGCCGGTTCCTTCCTCGGTCGAAACAAAATCTCCGGTAAGAATCCTGAAAGCACCTTTATCAGGCTTGACCCAATCGATAAGCTGTTCATAATTAATGCCTTCCAGTTTGCTTCCTGAAAATTCATCAATCATTTTGTAAGGGATCTTTTTATCGCCCGGCATGTATTCCGAAAAGTGAAGACCGACATTAGCTTCGGGGAACATTGAATGCAGAAGATCTTTTGCCAGGATGACAGTTATGGGTTCACCCGAATAGGGATTGAAGCTTCTCACCCTTATATATTTTATCTCCTTGCCTGCTGCCAGTGCCGTATTGGAAGGGAGTGTCCACGGAGTTGTGGTCCATGCCATAATGTGGACAGAAGGTGTATCAACGTGACTGAAAAGG
Organism: uncultured Rikenellaceae bacterium; assembly: GCA_964396955.1. GTDB lineage: Bacteria > Bacteroidota > Bacteroidia > Bacteroidales > VadinHA17 > LD21. The sequence goes on from CAYNGW010000131.1 coordinate 4,846, forward strand.
AATTCAGATTTTTCATCCCTGATAAGCTTGAAGAGGGCAATACAGGTTGTATCCTTTACATCCTTGTAACATCCCGGGAGATTTAGTTCATGTGAACTTAGTCCCGTACCTGCTGCCGGAGAATATGGCTGGATGGTATAATCCTGGTAAAGAAAACCTTTTGTATAAAGCTGTTTAAGGAGCCACCAGAGAGTTTCGATATAACGGTTATCATATGTCACATAGGGATGATCCATGTTTATCCAGTAACCCATTTTGCGGGTCAGATCCTCCCACTGATCGGTATACCTCATTACATCAATGCGGCAAGCTTTGTTGAAGTCTATTATTGAAATTTTTTTAGTCCCGATATCTTCTTTTGTTATGCCAAGAGTTTTTTCAACTCCCAGTTCTATTGGCAGTCCGTGGGTATCCCATCCTGCCTTGCGCTTGACTTCATAACCGCATTGAGTCTTATAACGGCATATTGCATCCTTGATGGTGCGTGCCATCACGTGGTGAATGCCGGGGATGCCGTTTGCTGAAGGGGGACCTTCATAAAAAACAAATTCGCCTTTACCGTTAAGCTGGCGGACGCTTTTGCGGAAGGTATTATTCTCATCCCAGATTTTCAGTATATCCTTGTTTACCTGTGAAAGATCAAGAGTTTTGTATTCAGGAAAACGTTTAGCCATGTTATTATGCTGTAAACTGATTTAAAACGGGCAAAGATAATAAAAATATTACCCCCCATCTCCCCTATAGGGGGGCTATTTCATTATTAATTATTGTTATAAATCAGGAGGATTGCGAGGAGTCCCGCCGCACACCTTCGCCAAGGCTATGGTGTATAAGAGCGGGATGACTAAGCAATCTCCCTGTTCAAAACAAGCATAAGTATTGTATCACTCTATATGTCTTTTTTTACTTATTTTGGCTAATCTTGAATTATATGGAAAAGAGTATATTGATTACTATTATATTGTTAACGCTTTGTACTACAGCATTATCTCAATCTGCAGATAGCATAAAATTCCAGTCACTTGAGCCGTATGATTTTCATTTGCAGTATTTGAGGCAAGATTCTGCATTGCTTATTGATGCAAGGGAATTTTTTGAATACAGGAGATCAAGAATTTATGGTTCTCTTTTTCTGCCTCCGTCGAAAGGTTTTGAAATATTTGCTGACACGCTTGATAAGGAATTTGCTCTAT
>CAYNGW010000132.1:0-6010 GCA_964396955.1 uncultured Rikenellaceae bacterium
AAGATATGGCACAGAATGAAACAGAAATCAGATATTTGACTCCCCCTACCGTTGAGGTCAAGAAAAAGAAATACTGCCGTTTTAAGAAGAACAGGATCCGTTATATCGATTATAAGGATCCGGAGTTTCTCAAGAAGTTCCTGAATGACCAGGGCAAAATTCTGCCCCGCAGGATTACCGGCACATCGCTTAAATATCAGAGGAAAGTGGCAACGGCTGTTAAAAGAGCCCGTCATATTGCCCTTCTTCCTTATGTAACTGACCTGTTAAAATAAGGAGGAACTACAATGGAGATTATATTATTACAGGATGTCAATAAGCTCGGACAAAAGGACGATATGGTAAAAGTAAAGTCCGGATATGGCAGAAATTACCTGATACCGAGAGGCTATGCAATTGCAGCCATCCCTTCGGCAAAAAAGATGCATGCTGAAAACCTCAGACAGAGAGCCCATAAGGAAGAGAAGATCAAGGCTGAAGCCCAGAATCTGGCAACAAAAATGGCTGACCTGAAAATTGTGGTCGGAGCAAAAACAAGCTCATCAGGCAAGATCTTTGGTTCCGTAAATACAATTCAGATCGCAGAAGCCCTCAAGGAACAAGGATTTGAAATCGATCGTAAAAGCATCTCATTGCCTGAGGACCAGATAAAAGAGGTAGGGAAATATAAGGCAACAATTAAGCTGCACAGGGAGGTAAAGGTTGATATCGAATTTGAAATAAAGGCCGAATAATCAGAGACATGCCATGGCATGTCCTTATTTTACAGCAATCGTTTCAATCTCAATCAGCGCACCCATTGGCAGGTCTTTTACTGCAAACGCTGCTCTTGCAGGATGATTCTCAAAATAATACCGCGCATATACTTCATTCATGGCTTTAAAATTGGCTATGTCGCTCAGGTAACATGTCGATTTAACCACTTCCACAAAACTGTAGCCTGCGGCCAGAAGAATTGCCTCAATACTTTTGAATACCTGCATTGTCTGGGCAGTGATATCACCTTCAACCAGTTTGCCAGTCGCAGGATCAATCGGTATTTGTCCTGAAATGTAAAGTGTTCCGTTTATTTCTACAGCCTGACTGTAGGGTCCGATAGCCGCCGGAGCATTCGGTGTTTTGATTATTCTTTTCATTTTACATCTTTATTAATAATTATCATGATAATCATGTCGTCTTTCATACTTGAGATCAGCGAGCACAGAGGCTTTAACATTGATAGTAAAGGTCCACATTTTCATATAACCATTTGGTATCCAGCTTAATGCCATATTCCAGCAATGAAGGTCGCGGTTTACCTGTATTTGTGTCATGGTAATTTCTTTCCCGGCGAAATCGTATCCGGAACTATATGTTAAGCCCATCTTGCTGGTCAGTTTGATACTCCCGTTTACAGAAAGGGTTTGTGAGATCGTCGATTTTAACGCAGGTTTGATATAATTAAAGCTGTACCTCACATTCATTGTCCAGGGAACATTGAATTCAGTGTATCCGTAGTTGTCAAATCCGCCTGCAGCCGGACTCGAAGTTCCTGAAGGAGCAATGCCTGCACCGGGTCTCTGCATTCCCGGAGGGCTTACCGCGGGAGTTGTTGTGGTTTTCTTCTTGCTATTTTTCCCTTTCAGCAGGTCATTGAGGCTGAAATCGAGGCCTGCTGAAAAATTGGTCAGGCGCAGCGGTTTATGGCTCTGACTGTAATAATAAGTTGACACGGGGCTTCCTGTACTGTTAAGCCCATACATTGAAAAACTGCTGTTTGCCGAAATTCCTATTTTTTCAAGGAGGGTGGTCCTGATCACCATTGAAACAGGAGACCACCTCATTGAATCTGCAAAAATATTGTATGATGTGGAAATGCCGAAATTTTCAATCAGCTTAACGTTTTTTGATTTCCCTGTTGTGTCACCTCGCTCAAACACCTTGGCCTCCAGAATGTTTGTAAGATTAAATGAAACGCTTCCGCTCTTGTTTGCCAGCGAAGGTGTCCCATAAATATTCCCTTCAAAAATTGAATATCTGGTTGTTTTACCTGAAGCGTCGCTCTGCACCTCCTGGTACATTTTTGAGCTGAGTCCGTTAAAAGCCGGTATAAAACTGAAACCTATCGAAGGTTTCATCACATGACGGATGGCGTCAATTCTGGAATCGGGATTGACGAAATCAAATATGCCGAATATCTGCGGGCTGTATCCCGCACTTACTGAAGGATTCATTGCATGACCATAGAAGACTCCCTGAAGGGTATCATATACAACTTTCAGGTTATCAGGATCCCATCTCCGTGCAAATTTGCGGGTATACATTACACCCTTGTATGATACCTGCGGTGAGATTGAAAAATTCCTGAAAGGACGGATCTGCAGGCTCAGCGGGGTCTCATGGGTAAAGCCATTCTTCATGTCATTCCAGACCTGGTTGGTGAACAGAAGGCTGTCCTTTGTATTGATCTTATTATCAATGGATGCCGAGTACTGGAACTGAAGTTCCTGCCACCATTTTGTCGTACCTCCGCTCCTGCCCTTCAAAGGATAAATTCGTGCTGCATTGAAGCTTACCCTCGGAAGGTTGAGACTGACAGTCTGATTCTTTACGTTCTGGCTGTGATTCATACTGGCCGACATGTTAAAGGGAGTACCCGCCCATGTTTTGGAATAGCTTACACTCGATTGCCTCTGGGTCGTAATGTGTTCATTAAGATTATAGCTGTTGTTCCTGTCAAATCCGCTTGAGCTCATATTGACACTTGCTGAAAATCTTGAACCTGGTCGTGCCTTTGGGTTCTGGCTGAACGCCCATCCGATGCTGTAGTTTTTAGCTTCAGTATAATCTGACAATCCTTTGTGGCCAGAGACATTCTTGGCGTAACTGAAGGAAAAATTCCCGCTGTATTTATATAACTTGTTATAGTTGCTTTGAGCATTTAACAGCCATGATCCGTTTGTAAAAATGTTCCCTCTCATGGTGAGGTCAATATAATCGTTTATTGCGAAGTAGTAACCTCCCTCAGTAAGCGCGTATCCCCTGCCCGCTTCATAATGTGGCTTTGGGATCAGTATGCCGGATGCTGCCGGTTTTGTCTGGATCGGAAAATATCCGAAAGGAAGGTAAAGCGGCAAAGGGATCCCTTCCAGCACAAGGTTTCCGGGACCAGAGATTATTTTCTCACCCGGATAAACCTTTGCTTTTTTCAGCGCTATATAAAAATGAGGTGTATCGGCATCACACGTCGAATACGTGCTGTTGTATATGTTGGAGGTACCGTCTTCCAGAAGCTTTGTGATCTCACTGTGTAAAAGCCCCTCCTGCTGCCGGGTAATTATGTTTTTAACGATGGCTTTCCCCGATTTGAAATTATACCTTAATGTATCTGCATCAAACTCCTCAGATCCTGATTTAAAATGCGGCTTCCCAATAACATTTCCGGTCGTGTCCTTTACTCCCACAGCAAAGATCTGGTTATTTACCATATTGAAAATGATTGAGTCAGCTTCTATGAGAATATCTCCGTAATTGACTTCGGCTTGCCTGACAAGTGTGACTTTTTTATTAACAAGATCATTTTTTTTTGAACCTGCAGCTTTGTAAGTCACCTGCTCGTCAATTGCATCCGGAGAGATTTTCAGGAGAAAGATTGTATCAGTTGTAACAGTGATGATTTTTGCCCGGACCGTGTCAGGTACAATCTGGGCTTCCTGTGAGAACAATGATACAAACTGGACCATCACGAGGAACACTACAAGGAACCGTTTATCTGTAAAAAAATACAACTTAAATACTATTTTTGTATAGTTTTTGTGTGACTTCGGGATGTTAGCGGCAAAACTATTAAAAAAACATGAACTAAACATGTGTACAGGACTTAAAAACGGAAAACACAACACCATTAATATATATGCTGCAGTGATACTGTTATTATTTATTTTTTCTCCCGGCAACAGTTACGCAGCAAAATCTGATCCAAAAACCGACGGGAAATGGATTATTGTCATTGATCCCGGACATGGCGGCAGAGACGGGGGTGCATCGGGAACCTTTAGCAAGGAAAAAGACATTAATCTTGCAATAGCCTTAAAAACAGGCAATTATATAAAAGAAAACCTCAAGAACGCAACCGTCATTTATACAAGGAATGATGATTCAACTGTTGACCTTATTGAACGGCCAAGAATAGCAAATAAAAACAATGCTGATCTCTTCATATCCATACATTCCAACTGGGCAAAATCAAAAAGCGTGGCAGGCGCCGAGACTTTTGTCATGGGCCATACAAAGGACCAGGAGAACCTTGAGGTCGCGATGAAGGAGAATGAGGTGATTCTTCTTGAAGAAGATCACACAACGAAATATGCAGGATTTGATCCAAAATCTCCCGAATCATACATAATGTTCACCCTGATGCAGAATGTTTTTCTCGAGCAAAGCACAGATCTTGCTGCAAAAATACAGAACCAGTTCAATGTGAGGGTAAACCGGAAAGACCGGGGTGTTAAACAAGCCGGGTTCTGGGTGTTATATAACACCACTATGCCCAGTGTCCTCATTGAAACAGGGTTCATCACTAATCTTGCTGAAGAGAAATACCTTAATTCCGACCAGGGACAGGATTACCTTGCGTCTGCCATCTTCAGGGCTTGCAGGGATTACATGAATGAAATTGATATCAAGAGCGGAATATCTGCAGTTAAAATTACGGAACCAGTAAACAGGAATTCAACAGCTTCATTGCCTGCAGGTGATCGGCTGGTTTTTATGGTACAGGTTGCCACTGCCTCATCCAGCAAAGAAATAAAACCCGAAAATTTCAAGGGGCTTAATGATATTGTCGAATTAAAAGCACAGGACCGGTTTAAGTATGCCACAGGGATCTTTGCGGAATACCCGGAAGCAGTGAAATACCGGAAAAAAATCGAAACCATTTACCCCGATGCATTCGTCATTGCTGTAAAAGACAACAAAATATTACCTTTACAGCAGGCATTGGAACAAAAAAGAAAAAAATAAATCTGTTATAAGTGATGAAGATCTCGCATGAAGTCAAGGTTGGTGCAGTTGCATTGTTAACTATTGTTGTATTCATCTGGCTGTATAATTTCCTCAAGGGAAAAGATTTTTTCAAGAGGACAGCATACTATTATTGCGTGTATGATGAAATAGGAGGTCTGGCAGAATCGAGTCCCGTTGAAATTAACGGGTATAAGGTTGGTGTTGTTCAGTCAATAGATTTCCTGGATGAGACCAGCGGAAAGCTTCTCGTTACCTTTTCGGTAAGCAAAGATTTCAAACTTCCCGTAAACACTGTCGCTGAAATAGTGCCTGTTTCAATAATTGCCGGAATGAAAGTGCAGTTTCTCTTTGGTAACGGACCCGGAACTTACTCTTATGACGACACTATCCCCGGAAGACTGACTGCATCGCTGCTGACTAGCATAGAAACAGAACTTTCCCCCGTAAAGGAGAGAATATTTGATCTGCTGGATGTTCTTGATTCTGTTATTACATCAATAGATGAAATAATGAGCCCGGAGTTCAGGAACAACCTCAGCGGATCAGTTGGCAATCTGAACAGCACAACAGAAACCATCGACAATATTCTCGGTGCCAAAGAGGCGGAACTCAAGACAACTCTCGACAACATAACCAGGTTCTCCCAGATGCTTTCCGATAATTCTGCGAAAATGAGCAGCACCATCAGCAACCTTGAATCAGTTACCGATACTCTTGCTGCAGCTGACATTTATAATGCAGTGGTTAATCTGAAAGCAAGCCTTGAGAAAACCTCCCTGCTTCTGGAAAATCTTAATGAAGGCAAGGGCAGTGCAGGTCAGTTTCTGACTAACGACACACTTTATACATATCTTTCCTCGAGTCTCGAGAGCCTGAATCTGCTTTTGAAGGATCTTAAAGAGAATCCAAAACGATATGTTCATTTTTCTGTCTTCGGAAAAAAATAATTTACCGATTTAGTTCTTTATTTATAAAATTCAGTGTATCTTGATCTTGAAAAAGAAAA
>CAYNGW010000133.1:0-5983 GCA_964396955.1 uncultured Rikenellaceae bacterium
TAAGATAATTCTGTATTTATAAACAATTTGCAGATTTTATTTTATTAATCAGGTTATTAAATGTTTTTATGGAATTAACAAATTACGTACAGGATTTTGCAGAGATCTTCGAAGAAACTGATCCGAAATTAATCAAGGCAAAAACAAAATTCAGAGAAATCGAAGAATGGAGTTCCCTGGCGGCCCTTTCTGTGATTGCCATGACAGATCTGAAGTATAAAATAAAGCTGACCGGTGAGGATATAAGAAAATCAGTAACGGTGGAAGATATATTCAATATTGTGAAATCAAAGCAATTATGATTTAATTATACGCATAAAGACAATATGGTACAATTTGAAACATTTTCAATAAAGTCATAATGTATAATCCGTTTGGTTTAGAAAACAAAAATATATTTGTCACGGGAGCATCTTCCGGAATAGGTAAGGCCATTGCGATTGAGTGTGCCCGGATGGGAGCAAAAATGTGTATTACCGGCCGGAATACTCAAAGGTTAAACGACACTTTCAGGCAGCTTGAAGGTGAAGGCCATATTCAGATTACAGCAGATCTACTGAATGAAGAATCAATTAATCTGATCAGCGGAAAGCTTCCGGCACTTGATGGGATTGTACATTGTGCCGGAATAGTAAAGCCAAAGCCTTTTAACTACCTGGACCGTGAAGAGCTGGACCTCATAATCAACACGAATTTTACAGGTCCGGTCCTTCTTACAATTAACCTTGTACAAAAAAAACTCATAAAAAAGAATGCTTCGGTTGTATTCATCTCTTCCATTTCAGGCACATATGTTTCGTATATCGGCGGATCAGCCTATAACGCATCAAAAGGCGCAATCAACGGAATAATAAAAGGAATGGCGCTTGATCTTGCGCCAAAAGGAATAAGGATCAATTCGATTGTTCCTGGAATGATTGAAACCGGTATCCTGAGAGAAGGGACAGTTGATGAAGAATCCCTTAAAGAAGACCGGAAACGGTATCCTTTAGGCAGGTATGGACGGCCAGAAGAGGTAGCATTTGCGGCTGTTTACTTATTATCTGATGCAAGTTCGTGGATGACAGGTACAAATCTGTTACTCGATGGAGGATACACTTTACTTTAATCTTATGAAAGCATATATTAAAGGAATCTCATATTATCTTCCCCGGCAGGTAGTGGATAATTCAGAACTTGTTAAAGAATTCCCGGAATGGACTGTCGATAAAGTTGCATCAAAGCTTGGAGTGACACAGCGGCATATTGCCGGACCTGATGAACTATCATCCGATATGGCAGAACAGGCTGCCCTGCTTCTTTTTAAAGAATACAACATCTCTCCGGAGGAAATCGATTTTGTGATGTTGTGTACCCAGAGTCCTGATTATTTCTTACCGACATCGGCATGTATCCTTCAGGACAAGTTAGGGATACCCACCTCAGCCGGAGCTTTAGACTTTAATCTTGGTTGTTCGGGATTCGTTTATGGCCTCTCACTGGCTAAAGGACTGGTGCTTTCGGGAACTGCAAAAAATGTTCTGGTTCTGACTGCAGAAACTTATTCAAAATACATACATCCGGGAGATAAGGGAAACAGGACTATTTTCGGTGATGCCGCAGCTGCAACTCTTGTCTCTGACTCAGGATTTGCCGAAATACTTGATTTTGTCCTGGGGACAGACGGAAGGGGAGCTGATAAGCTGATAGTTAAAACCGGCGCTCATCGGTTAAGGAAGCCATTGAACGATGTCACTATTGATGAAAATGGCAACCCGGTCTCTTCTGATCATCTATACATGGACGGTTCCGAAATCTTTAATTTCACTCTTGAGATGGTCCCGCCTCTTGTTGACAATACTCTTCTGAAAAATAAAATAAAGTTTGACGACATTGATTTATTTATTTTCCACCAGGCAAACAAGTATCTTCTTAATTTCCTGCGAATGAAAATAAATATCCCTGAGGAAAAGTATTATCTCTTTATGGAGAAAGTGGGCAATACTGTTTCCTCCACAATCCCAATTGCCCTGAAAGAAGCTGTCAGGGAAGGGAAGGTTTTAAGCGGTAAACAGGTTTTAATAGCGGGCTTTGGAGTAGGTTATTCATGGGGAGCTACAATTCTGAAGTTTTAAATACCTTAATACAACAAAAAGGTCTAACAAGTTTCTCTGAATTTCAAACATCTATATGTCACTGAACATCAGGCTTCTTAAAAGAGATTCGATTGATAAGGTAATCAGGTTCTTTAACAGCGCACAGAGCGATAAAGAACAAAGGAATACCCGTACAAAGGAAGAGTTTGAATGGCTATTTTTCAACGGATTGTTCAAGCCTGCCCTTTATGCTGTCGCAACCGATGAAGAATCCGATGAGATCGTCGGAACATACGCAGGAATCTTCATCCCTGTGATATCAAAAAGCGGGGAACAGATCTATTCTGTTAAAGGAGAAGATACTTTGATTTCACTTGACAGGACGATAAAATTCGGCAAAAGAGATATCCTGAAAGAACTTGTTGAGACAGTTGCAGATGAAGCCAAAAAAAATGAAAATGTCCAATTCATGTGGGGATTTGCACCCATAAAGAATGCACTTAAAAGATGCGGATTTAAGATTGTCACCCGGCTCAGGGGAAGTTTTTATGTAATTCAGCCCTTGCAATTCTACAGGAACAGAGTTAAATTCTTTCCGGATCTCTCATTGTTAAAGAAAGTACAGATCTTCTGCTTTTCATATTACAACTGGTTCATTCATAAACCGGATTCATCAGGATCTCATGAGATTATAATGAACAATATCCGTATTAATGAAATTGATGAATCTCTTCTCCTGTCATTCCTCCCGAAAAATGTATTTGCCACTTTTTTAAATAAAGATTTTCTGAAGTGGAGGATCATTGATAATCCCTGTTTCAATATTTACGGGTGTCTTGAATTCCGCAATGATCATAATGAAATTATTTCATATTTCATTTATTCCTATAACAGGGACCGCGTATGGTTCGTTGAGCAGGTCTTGTTCAGCGACACCCTTCAGGAAAAGATGAAGATCATGATATTAAAAATGGCATGTCATTATTGTAAAAGCGAAAAAGCCGTTATGATACGGGCAACGGGCTTTCCACACAACCGCGTAAATATTGATGAAATGCATTTACTGACGAAATCCGGTTTTTATTTTTTCAATAATCCTGAAGAAGGCTACCTTGTTTTTTATAATCTTTCAGACAGTGAGATCGATCCGGATGATATTTATCTTTCCAGGTTAAACACGCAGGGGATCAGGTGATCCGATCCGGCAATTCTAATCTGCAGCAGTAAACTGATCAAGGATATTCCTTCCGCCTGATATAAAAGCGCCTTTGTTCAGGGCAAACCGGATGAATCTGCAGTAGACATCCTTCCAGCCCTTATATTTATATTCCGAGAAACAGGTGTTATGCCAGAGCAAAGTAAAGCATCCGTTGAATTTCTCTACCTTTTCAACCAGACCATACATTGCTGTTAAAGCATCTTCGTGATTTAATCCCATATACCTTTCTTCAAAAGAAGTGTCCATTACTGTGAGCGGTATTTCTATTATATCGGTTGTATAGAAATTCTTAATATCGAAAAGATAGAAAGGAAGACAGAATGAATTTCTGAAGCCGACTGCTTCAGCAAAATACAGAGATGAATCATATTTCAGACCTGATCCTGACAATATTTCCGGGGTATTCAGCGAGTCATAGAGAAGATAATGGAACCTGTTTCCGGTGATATTTCTGCCAATCTTTTTCATCTCTGACTTCAGGAGATCAGCATCCTGATATGTACCGATGCTGCCGTGTATAGCTATTTCCGAACCATTCCCCTCGATTAAATCAAATATCTTTTTGAATTCAGGCTTTGTTATTTTATAATCGGCATTGGGGATTCCGTCTTTTACTCTGTCATCAGCCAGGAAAAAGAAGGTTGAATTAATATCGTATTTATGTTCTGTTTCAATAATTTCCCTGAAATTAAACCATTCATCATCATTAAAGATCTTCCGGGCGAGAAGCTTGAAAGGACTGAGAAAATTACCTCTTCTGATCTCACGATAACTCCCCTGTATCCAGGCACTTTCGCACAGGTCAACGTCGTGAGTAACGCACACTGCCAGGTTTCTGCCTTTCCACAGATTTTGGTTCAGCTTAATGTTATAGCCGATCTCTATTGCACTTTTTAATATGTCAAAATAGTAATTAACAACAGGGATATCGGCCGTTTTCAATTTGTACTGAATGCTTTGACTGAAAGGGAACCTGCCGTACTTATCTTTTTCCTGACTTACGTATTCCTGCCAGTTGCTTAAATAATAGAAGCTTGAGGCAATTATATCATAATTAATTACAACCCTGCCCTCAGCAACTGATAAAATATTTTCAGCTGATTCGGAATGAAATAAAAAGGGGATATCGGTTTTATTCCATTCTTTCCGGGTTATAGTATTCAGATCGAGCGGTTTATTTCCCTTAAAATAACTTATTTCACCTTTCCTTATCTGGATCCGCGAGCTGTTATTAATACCATAATTAATATCAAACTCACTGGATTTGATTTTATAGACTGCTTTAAAATTCTTAAGGACATAGTTGAATATTGTTACAGCAATTTCACTGATGATTTCAGCTTCCATAAAATAAAAGAGTTTGTATTTTTTCTGAAATATAATTAATCTTCAGAAAATCAGGGCAGGAATTATGTTAAACCAGCTTATTTATGGAATTTATTCAGAATATTGAGAGCCTGACAGATTAAAACCAATATTATGCCTGAACTTATAATATTATCTTTGAAAACAAATTGATATGTATGAGAGTCTTAATGCTGCTTGAAAACGATTATGAAAAGGATTTAAGGGTACAGAGAGAAGTTCAGGCACTTTATGAAGCTGGATTTGAGGTAGTTGTCGCTGCAATTTCCTTATCTGAACAATATCCTCCGGAAAAAAGGGAGAATTGCCTGCTCTATAAAAAGAAAATCCCGCCATTGGTTTTCAAAGCCAGTGTCGGAGCATTGAAGATTCCGGTTTACTTTAATTTCTGGAGAAGGTATGTCAGTGAAATAATGAAAGATCATAAAATCAATGTGATACATGTGAATGATCTTCCATTGTCCCTTGTTGGTCGTGAATTCAAAAAATTATATCAGGTAAAACTGGTAATAGACCTTCACGAAAACTGGCCGGCATTGTTAAAATACGCTCCGCATACTCAGACAATTATCGGGCGCCTTGTCTCTTCCAATGAACAATGGACCAGGTATGAGAAAGATATGCTGCGGGAAGCCGATCTGGTGATCACAGTTGTGGAGGAGGCGAGAGACCGGGTCTTATTGCTGGGAACAGGATCAGAGAAATTGTGCATAGTTTCAAATACAGTTGATACCAAAACCATTCCTGTTCATACCAGGAAAAGGACAGATAATGATTTCATATTGTTTTATGGCGGAGGAATAAACAGACACAGGGGTCTCCAGGTAGTGCTCGATGCCATGAAAATTCTCAAAGACCGCAATATCCTGATTAACCTGCAGATAGTGGGATCGGGCAGTTACAGAAAAGCACTTGAAAAACAGGCTGAAAGACATGGGATAGCATCCGATGTCGTGTTTTACGGGCAAAAAACATTCAGTGAGATGCTGGAGCTTCTTTCCGGGGCTGATGCGGCAATAATTCCCCATTTAAGAAATGAAAATAATGACGCTTCCAGTCCCAATAAACTGTACCAGTATATGTATATTGAAATACCGGTGATCTCGTCCGACTGCATTTCGCTGAAAAGAATTATCAGTGAAACTGATGCCGGATTTATTTACAGGAATGACTCACCCGCTGAGCTTGCATCATTGCTTGAGCGTCTTTTTCTCAACAGGGATCTGCTTGACGAAAAGGGGAAGAAAGGCAAAATGGCGGTTATTTCACGTTACAACTGGAATTCCGACAGGGAGAGGCTTATTAATGCTTACAGAAGACTGGG
>CAYNGW010000134.1:0-5962 GCA_964396955.1 uncultured Rikenellaceae bacterium
ATATGACCGTGAACATGGCCGCGGAATTCTTTGTCAACGTTCCGTCGATCTACCATAAGATCAAAACCCTGAAGGATGTCGGACTGGGGTATATAAAACTGGGACAGCAGTCAACTACACTCTCCGGAGGAGAGGCTCAGCGTGTAAAGCTTGCCACAGAGCTTGCCCGTCGTGACACGGGGAAAACACTCTATATACTCGATGAACCTACGACCGGACTTCATTTTGAGGATGTAAGGGTTCTGCTCGATGTGCTGAACCGGCTTGTCGACAGGGGAAATACGGTCATTGTAATTGAGCATAATATTGATGTGATAAAAATGGCCGATTATATTGTTGATCTCGGCAAAGAAGGCGGTAAGGAAGGGGGCAATATTATTTTTTCAGGTTCACCCGAGAAACTGGCTGATTTTGGCGACAGTTATACAGGAATATTCCTTAAACCGGAGCTGAAGGCATAAGAAAATACTTATATTTGAAATAATAAAGACGTTTTTACCATGGGCAAAAAGGACAAACCTTCACAGATAGACCTGACAAAAGATGCCTTTGAAGAAAAGACATGGCATGAGATACATACTACCGATTCATGGCGGGTATTCAAAATCATTTCCGAACTGGTTGAAGGTTTTGAAAAGCTTGCACGTATCGGACCATGCGTTTCAATTTTTGGTTCTGCAAGAACACATCATAATGATAAGTATTATCGTCTAGCTGAGGATATTGCTTATAGGCTGACACAAAAAGGCTATGGGATTATTACGGGAGGCGGTCCCGGGATTATGGAAGCTGCAAACAAAGGAGCCAAGCGTGGCAACGGGAAATCAGTAGGGATCAATATCGACCTGCCTTTTGAACAAAGGCCCAACACATATATTGATGCAGATAAGCTTATTACGTTCGACCATTTCTTTGTCAGAAAAGTAATGTTCATGAAATATGCCCAGGGATTTATTGTGCTTCCCGGAGGATTCGGAACATTTGATGAGCTCTTTGAGGCAATTACCCTTATCCAGACCCGAAAAATCGGAAAATTCCCCATCATTCTTGTCGGCAAAAAATACTGGAAGGGATTGCTTGACTGGATTAAAGAGGAAATGCTGGCAGAAGAGCACAACATATCCCCGGAGGATCTCAACATCTTCACTATAGTTGATTCTTCAAAGGATGCTGTTGATACGATTGTGAAATTCTACTCGAGATATATCCTCAGCCCGAACTTCTGATTATTTCTTCCTAATCCGGTCCAGTTCCCTTTCGGCGTCTTTACGTTTAAGGGTCTGACGCTTATCGTATTCCTTCCTGCCTTTAGAAATCGCTATTTCAGCCTTGGCAAGCCCCCTTTCATTAATAAAGACTTTGATAACGATTATAGTCAGCCCTGTTTCCTTTGTTTTTCTTTCAATTCGCTTAAGTTCACGTGCCGTAAGTAAAAGCTTCCGTTCTCTGAGCGGATCATGATTATTCAGGTTTCCCCACCAGTATTCTGCAATATGCATGCCCCTGAGAAAAAGCTCTCCATCCCTGAAAAGGCAATATGAATCTGCAAGAGCTGCTTTCCCAAGCCTGATCGATTTGATTTCGGTTCCTGTAAGCTTAATTCCTGCTGTGAATTTCTCAAGGAACTCATAATCATGCCAAGCCTTTTTATTCTTAATTACTATATCCATAAAAACAGAAACGCGACCGCCAAAATTAACTAAATTTATGGTAACTTGCTTTTCCAGTTAAATAGTTGACACGATGCCGCTTAAATCGAAACCAGGATATGATATGCTGGTAATTACAGGGACCACTGCATCAGGCAAGACATCCCTTGCAGTTTCTGTAGCGGCCCGTCTTGGCGGTGAGATAATAAGTGCTGATTCGCGCCAGGTTTACCGTGGTATGAACCTGGGCACGGGAAAGGATTATTCGGAGTATAACCTTGACGGGAAATCCATTCCTTTTCATCTTACAGATATTGCTGACCCGGGATATAAATATAATGTCTTTGAGTTTCAGCGTGATTTCAGTAAAGTCTATTACGACATGAAAAAGCGTAATGTCTTTCCTGTTGTGTGCGGAGGATCTGGTATGTATGTTGACAGCATTGTGACAGGTTACAAGATGTATGGAGTACCCCCTGATAGCGGACTGAGAACCAGACTGGAGAAGAAAGCTATGGAGGAGCTCATCGGGATACTCTCAACTTACAAGAACCTTCACAACACAACCGATATTGATACAAAAAAAAGGGTGATCAGGGCGATTGAGATCGAGCAGTTTAATAAGGTCAAAGCTGAAAAACATACTCAGTTGCCTGATCTGAAGCCTCTTATTGCAGGTATTATGTTTGACAGGGATACCAGGCGCAGAAGAATTACGGAGAGACTGAAAAAGAGGCTTGATGAAGGAATGGTTGACGAGGTAAAAAAATTACTGGATAACGGGGTAAGGAAGGAAATACTTATCTATTACGGCCTTGAATATAAGTATATTACACATTTCCTGACAGGCAAGCTGGGATATAAAGAGATGGTGAAAAATCTCGAGACCGCAATACATCAGTTTGCGAAAAGGCAGATGACATGGTTCAGGGGAATGGAACGCAAAGGAACCCAGATCCACTGGATTGACGGGGAACTGCCGTTAGAAGAGAAAGTGGAGAAGGTATTGGAGCTGTTGAAACAATAACCTCATCCCCCGTCCTCTTCTCCCAGGAGAGAAGGGGAGTAAGAAAATGAGATAAACAAAGAAGCCCCTCTCCCAAGGGAGAGGAGTTGGGGTGAGGTTTTACTTCAAATAAGTCTCCAGCCAGATAAAGAACTCATTCTGCCATATCACCGCATTCTGCGGCTTCAGGACAAAATGAGTCTCATCCTCAAAGAAAAGCAGCCTGCTGGGAACACTGTTCAGCTGTGCAGCCTGAAATGCCTCCATGCTCTGTGTATATGGGATCCTGAAATCGTTCGCCCCGGTAATGATAAGTATCGGAGTATCCCAGTTATCTGCCATCAGGTGGGGTGAATACTGGTAACTTTTTCCCCTGTCCCAGTAAGGACCCTCAATATCCTTGTCAGGGAACCAGAGCTCTTCGGTAGTGCCATACCAGCTGGTAAAATCAAACATGCCGCAGTGAGATATAAAAGCCTTGAATCTTCCTCCATGGATGCCGGCAAGATAAAATACCGAATATCCACCATAGCTGGCCCCGACTGCACCCATTCTTCCTGGATCGACAAATAGTTCTTTTGCCATGTCATCTGTAGCATCAAGATAATCCTGCATGTTTTTTCCACCGTAATCGCCTGATATCTGCTCCTTCCATGCCTGGCCGAAGCCGGCGACACCCCGTCTGTTGGGAGCAAAGACAATGTATCCTTTAGCTGCCATCATCTGCATATTCCAGCGGTACGACCAGAATTGTCCCAGAGTGCTCTGAGGGCCGCCATTGCAGAATAAAAGGGCCGGATATTTTTTTGCAGGATCAAAATCGGGCGGATATATTATCCACATCTGGAGGTCTTTGTTATCTTTTGTTTTGATGTACTTTTCTTCTGTCCGTCCCATTTTTATTGATTCATAAATGGCTTTATTTATGAAACTTATCTGTTTAACTTCTCCGGATGCCAGGTTGATCGCTGCCAGCTCAGGGGCCATCGACATCGATTTGACATTTGCTATAAGTACCCCTGATTTAAGACTTACAGGGCCGAGATCATGAATTCCTCCGGTTACTTTATCAACACCTTTGCCTGTTATGTTGGTTTTAAACACCTGTGCAGTACCCAGATATGAACAAACGAAATATATGTTCTGATCATCTGCCCAGTTAACGCCTTCCACATCAAATTCCCATCCTTTTGTTATCCAGGTACGGGATCCTTTTTCAATATCATAAACAAAAAGCCTGTCAAGATCTGCTTCATAGCCGTCTCTTTCCATGCTTTGAAAAGCAATTTTAGAGCCATCGGGTGAAAATACCGGATACCTGTCATAACCTCTGTTATCCCCGGAGATATTGATTTCTTTCCCTGATGAGATCTGATACAGAATGATGTCTGAATTTGTGCTTCTGGCATCCTCTTTTCCCCTGAGTCTTTTTGTTGTATATGCGATGTATTTGCCATCCGGGCTCCAGGATATTTCCCCATCGTCAAAATAGGGAGCTGTCGGCGCCTCAAATCTCTGACCTTCCATAATGTCTTTTTCGCCCGAAACTTTTTTCCCATCGAAGGATGCAATAAAAATATGACTGTAGGAATAATCGCTCCACGAATTCCAGTGCCGGTACATCAAATCGTCAATAATCCTGACTTTGGCTTTTGGGAGGTTATATTTCTCGTTGGCAGTCTGGTCCAGCTTAACCCTCCTGGTGAAATAAATATTGTTGCCTGCCGGCGATATGCTGATTATCTCGAAATTACTGAGACCTTCAACAGTCTGTTTTTCAGAACCTTCAGGATCCATTATCATCAGGTCCCCGTCATTATTGACATAGGCAACTGATTTGCCGTTATCGAACCATTGGGGTGAGCTTCCACCGTCGGTGGTAAGCTGCAAAGGATCTCCTCCTGATGAGGGGATCTTGAATATGTTGGTTCTCCTGGCTTCGGTTTGCAGATCGATTTCAGTGACAGTATACAGTACTGTTGATCCGTCGGGCGAAAGAGCAAAGGAGCCGAGACGGCCGAACTTCCACATGATTTCAGGTGTCAGTACACCCCCGGCTTTCTCTTCAGCGGTCAGCTGATTAATAAATTGTGGTGCAGATTCCTTTGTGACAGCTTCTTTCTGTTTGCACGATACTGAGAAAAGAACTGACAGAAGAATTATCGTAACATGATATCTTTTCATTGGTGACACTATTAAATTAATATTATTGTTTCTTAAGAGCTTCCGTGACTTTGGCTTTCAGCTCATCGTATAATTCAGGATTATCTTTAAGTATCTGTTTCACAGCATCGCGTCCCTGGCCTATTCTGGTTTCACCATAACTGAACCATGAGCCGCTCTTTTTGATAATATTAAAATCGGTGCCAAGGTCAACAATTTCGCCGAGCTGCGAGATACCTTCACCATAGAGTATATCAAAATCAGCTTTTCTGAAAGGAGGGGCAAGCTTGTTCTTGACAATTTTTACCCTGGTGCGGTTCCCGATGACTTCTTCGCCCTCTTTCAGCTGACTCGTCCTTCTAATATCGACCCTCACGGATGCGTAAAATTTAAGGGCATTTCCTCCTGTTGTGGTTTCGGGATTTCCGAACATTACGCCTATCTTTTCCCTGAGCTGATTGATGAATACACAGGAAGTGTTTGTTTTACTGATGTTTGCAGTGAGCTTTCTGAGTGCCTGTGACATTAATCTTGCCTGGAGCCCCATTTTTGAATCACCCATTTCGCCTTCAATTTCAGCCTTGGGTGTGAGGGCTGCCACAGAATCGATAACAACAATATCGAGGGCTCCGGACCTTATCAGGTTATCAGTGATCTCCAGGGCCTGTTCCCCGTTATCAGGCTGGGAGATGAGAAGGTTCTCCACATCAACGCCAAGCTTCTCGGCATAGATGCGGTCAAAAGTATGTTCTGCATCAATTATGGCTGCAATACCACCGTTCTTCTGAGCTTCGGCTATCGCATGGACGGCGAGTGTTGTTTTCCCTGATGCCTCAGGTCCGTAGATCTCGATTACGCGTCCGCGGGGAAATCCACCTATACCCAGGGCTGCATCAAGTCCGATTGACCCCGTGGAGATAACCTGGATATTCTCAATGGCATGATCGCCAAGCTTCATTATTGTCCCCTTCCCGAAATCCTTTTCAATTTTTCCCAGGGTGACCTCAAGTGCTTTAAGCTTCTCTTTATTGATCTCTTTTCTTTCTTTGCTCATCTTACTGGTAGTAATTTTGTTATTATGGGTAAATTTACGAAGTTTGAATTGTTTTCAGAATAAAAACGGATTTTTAATTATTAACAAAAA
>CAYNGW010000135.1:0-5940 GCA_964396955.1 uncultured Rikenellaceae bacterium
ATTTCGGAAAAGTAAAATAAACATCAATGTCAAAGATTTGTCAGGTTACAGGGAAAAAAGCAATAGTCGGGAACAATGTATCACATTCAAAAAGAAGGACCAAAAGAAAATTCTATCCCAATCTTTTTAAAAAAAGATATTACCTGCAGGAAGAGAAGAGGTGGATTTCGCTCAAGATATCAGCCGCAGGTATCCGTCTTATCAGCAAGAAAGGTCTTACTTCAGCACTGAAGGAGGCAACAGAAAAAGGTTACATCGTGAATTATTAACAAGGACAGAAAATGGCAAAGAAAACTAAAGGTAACAGACAGCAGATAATTCTGGAATGTACCGAACATAAGGAAAGCGGACTGCCGGGAATGTCAAGATATATCACTACGAAGAACAGGAAGAACACTCCGGACAGGATTGAAAGGATGAAATATAATCCTGTATTAAAGAAATATACACTTCACAGAGAAATAAAGTAAAAAGAATATACCATGGCAAAGAAAGTAGTTGCTACGCTTAAGACAGGGATAGGTAAGGCCTTTACAAAATGTATTAAAATGTCAAAGTCAGAAAAGACAGGGGCTTACGTGTTCAAGGAAGAAATAGTCCATAATGATCATATCAAGGACTTCTTCAACAAGAAATAACAACAGTATTAACTGGAAGATATTCAAAGCTTTCTTCGTCACGAAGGAAGCTTTTTTTATATTTGTTTTTCAATAAATCAATGATATGGCTTTACTGGGTTTCTTTTCCAGGGAGAAAAAGGAGAGTCTGAATAAAGGCCTTGAAAAAACCAAGGAGAACGTCCTTGCCAGGATCTCAAGAGCCGTTATCGGTAAGTCAAAAGTCGATGAAGAAGTGCTTGATAACCTTGAGGAGATCCTCGTTTCTTCCGATGTCGGGGTCGAAACCACATTAAAGATAATTGACCGGATTGAAGCACGTGTTGCCAGAGATAAATATTTGAATACCAGTGAGCTTAATACAATATTAAAGGAGGAGATAGTTGCACTCCTTGAGGATAATAGTGCCGGTGCGGAATCTGATTTTTCAGCTCCTTTCGTATCCTCTCCCCATGTCATTATGATCGTTGGTGTCAACGGTTCAGGAAAAACAACCACCATCGCCAAGCTTGCCTGTCAATATAAGAATACAGGGAAGAAAGTCCTTCTTGGCGCTGCAGATACTTTCAGGGCGGCAGCCATTGACCAGCTTCAGATATGGGCCGACAGGGCAGGAGTATCAGTAATCAAACAGCAGATGGGATCGGATCCTGCATCAGTAGCATACGACACGGTCAGGTCAGCAGTGGCAGGAGGTTATGATGTCGTCATTGTAGATACTGCCGGCAGACTTCATAACAAGATCCACCTGATGGCTGAACTTTCTAAAATTAAGAGAGTAATGGAGAAGGTCCTTCCGGGAGCCCCGCATGAAGTCATACTCGTACTTGACGGATCAACCGGGCAAAATGCCTTTGAGCAGGCCAGGCAGTTCACGGCCGCAACAGATGTAACTGCCATGGCAATCACAAAGCTTGACGGGACTGCCAGGGGAGGGGTCGTGATCGGCATTTCCGACCAGTTTAAGATCCCCGTAAAATATATCGGTATTGGAGAAAAACTTGATGACCTCCTGATATTTAACCGTACCGAGTTCGTCGATTCATTGTTTAATCCATGATTTTGCTGAACAATATACCCATCCCTGATCCTTTCCTTAGCAGAAAGATCAATATAGTAACGCTTGGCTGCTCAAAAAACGTCATTGATTCCGAAAAGCTCCTCAGACAGCTCTTTGCAGGCGGTTTTGAAATTAAATATGATTCAGGTGATTATTCCGCGGAAACAGTCATCATAAATACATGCGGATTTATTAACGATGCAAAAGAAGAGAGCATTGACACTATTCTGCGGTACATAAGGGCAAAGGAATCTGGTAAGATCAGGAATCTGTACGTAATGGGCTGCCTGTCAGAGCGGTATATGGATGCTCTTAAAGCTGAAATCCCTGAGGTGGACAGGTATTTCGGCGTCAAAAATGTTCAGGAAGTCCTTGAAGAAGTGGGCGCCAGGTACAGGCCAGATCTGATGACACAGAGAATACTCACAAATCCCGGACATTATGCATATCTGAAAATTTCGGAAGGATGCGACAGGACATGTGCCTTCTGTGCTATTCCCGGCATCAGGGGCAAATGTGTCTCCCGAAGTATTGAAGATGTGATAAAAGAAGCTGAGGAGCTGGCCGTACTGGGAGTCAGGGAACTGATCCTTGTTGCACAAGACCTGAGTTATTACGGTCTTGATCTGTACAAAACACAGAAACTTCCAGCCCTTGTTTCAGAGCTTCTGAAAATTGAATCATTAGACTGGATCAGGCTTCACTATCTGTATCCGGCAAACTTCCCTGAAGAACTGATTCAGGTCATCACGGAAAATCCCAGGATCTGCAGATATATTGACATTCCGATACAGCATATCAGCGACAAAATGCTGGGACTGATGAAGAGGTCGCATGGCCGCAGGGAAACAGAAGATATCCTGAACAAACTAAGGTCCGGAATACCCGGGTCAGTCATCCGTACAACCCTGATAGTCGGTCATCCGGGAGAAACTGAAAAGGAATTCAGTGAATTAAAAGAGTTTGTAGAGAATTTCAGGTTTGACAGGCTCGGAGTGTTCGCATATTCCCATGAAGAGGGAACACTCTCATACAATAGCTATAAAGATGATATCCCTGAAAAAATCAAGGAATCCAGAGTCTCGGAAATCATGGAAATACAACAGGAAATTTCTGCCAGCCTGAATGAGAATCTCGTTGGAAGAACTTTAAAAGTGATTATCGACAGGAGAGAGGAGGAGTTTTTTACCGGGAGAACAGAGTATGATAGTCCGGAGGTAGACCAGGAAGTTCTGATACCTGTGGAATATGACCTGAAGCCCGGCAATTTTTACCGGGTGCTCATCACACAATCAACTGATTTTGATTTATTTGGGAAGCCAGTCTGATCTCATTTATCATGAGGCCGGCGGGTTCTCTTCCGGCTCTTCGCCGCTCTCCTTCTTCTTCTGGATTTTTATCCTGATCTCCGACTTGGCGCTGTTGAATCCTACATTTATAATGTCCCCATCGCTCGGTCCGGCTTTGATCAGCACTTCTGCCATCGGATCTTCAAGGTATTTCTGTATTGCCCGCTTAAGCGGCCTGGCTCCGTAAATTGCATCAAAACCTCTTTCAGCAATATAATCCCTGGCAGCAGTTGCAATTTTCAGCTGATAACCAAGTGATTTGACCCTGTCATACAGGCCTTTCAGTTCGAGATCAATAATCTTATTGATCTCTTCCTTCCCAAGAGAATTAAACATTATTACATCATCAATCCTGTTAAGGAATTCAGGTGCAAAGGTCTTCTGAAGTGCTTTCTGAAGAATGCTCTTGGTCTGTTCGTCCCTTGTAGTTTTTTTAACCTGAGTATCAAATCCTATTCCATGACCAAATTCCGCAATCTGCCTGGTCCCTATGTTGGAAGTAAGGATCACGATTGTATTCCTGAAATCTACACGGCGTCCCAGGCTGTCGGTAAGCTGACCTTCGTCAAGTACCTGGAGCAGGATATGGAAAACATCAGGGTGAGCCTTCTCAATCTCATCCAGGAGAACAACTGAGTATGGTTTCCTTCTGACTTTTTCCGTAAGCTGGCCGCCTTCCTCATAACCGACATATCCGGGAGGTGCTCCGACGAGCCTTGAAACGGAGAATTTCTCCATATATTCGCTCATATCTATCCTCACAAGATTGTCTGTAGTATCGAACAGGAACTTGGCCAGAACTTTTGCGAGCTGTGTCTTTCCTACACCGGTCGGACCAAGAAAAATAAATGTACCAATAGGCTTGTTCGGATCCTTGAGTCCGGCCCTGTTTCTCTGGATCGATTTTACTATCTTCTGGATTGCTTCATCCTGTCCTATGACGCTGCCTTTCAGTTCATCAGCCATCTTGAGCAATCTTGTACCTTCAGTCTGTGCAATTCGCTGTACCGGAACGCCTGTCATCATTGCCACCACCTCAGCAACCTTCTCTGCATCAACTGTTTCCCTGTTAACGGCAAGTTCTTTTTCCCATTTCTTCTTTTCAATATCAATTGCATCAAGGAGGTCTTTTTCACGATCACGGAAACTTGCCGCTTTCTCAAAGTTCTGGTTCCTCACAGCAGACATCTTCTCTTTTTTGGTATCCTCAAGCTGCTTTTCCAGTGTTAAAATCTTTTCCGGAACAACAATATTGGAGATATGAACCCTTGAACCTGATTCGTCCAGCGCGTCAATTGCCTTATCGGGCAGGTGCCTGTCGGAGATATAACGGTTTGTCAGTTTCACACAAGCATCAATTGCATCATCCGTATAAATCACATTATGATGCTCTTCGTACCGTTCCTTGATATTATGAAGAATGAGCAACGTCTCTTCAATGGTGGTGGGATCTACGAGTATTTTCTGGAATCTTCGCTCCAGGGCTCCGTCTTTTTCAATATGTTGTCTGTATTCATCGAGAGTTGTTGCACCGATACATTGTATCTCACCTCTTGCCAGCGCCGGTTTCAGCATATTGGCCGCATCAAGGGAACCAGTAGCCCCGCCTGCACCTACAATGGTATGAATCTCATCGATAAACAGGATAATATTGTCATTTTTTGAAAGCTCATTAAGGATAGCCTTCATTCTTTCCTCAAACTGTCCCCTGTATTTTGTCCCTGCAACAATTGAGGCCAGATCCAGAGCGACAACTCTTTTGTTGAACAATACCCGTGATACATTCTTCTTGGATATTCTCAGGGCAAGGCCTTCAGCGATAGCTGATTTGCCTACTCCGGGTTCTCCGATAAGGACCGGATTGTTTTTCTTTCTCCTAGAGAGTATCTGGGCAAGTCTTTCAATCTCACGCTCCCTTCCTACAACAGGATCAAGACGGCCTTCGTCGGCAGCTTTTGTAAGATCTATGCCAAAATTATCAAGTACCGGAGTATCGGATGAGGATTTGGGGGAGGAGGGAGCCCCGGCCTGTCCCTTGCCCTGGGGGCCGAAACCCTGACCTTCATCATCTTCATCCCTTGGATAATCAGCTTTGGAGCTGGGAGATCCGGCTTCAACCATTCGTTTTACCGACTGGTAATCGACATCCATTTCAGAAAGGAACCTTGTTACAAGAGCATTCTCATCCTTAAGTATTGCCAGCAGCAGGTGTTCCGATTCAATAGTAGTGCTTTTCAGCGACTTTGCTTCAAGATATACAAGTTTAAGTATTCTTTCAGTGCTTCTTAAAAGAGGTATGACTTCATGATCTGCAACAGGAACGGGGCTTTCCACCTTAATACTTTTCTCCAGGGATCCCTTAAGCACCATCAGATCAATGCCCTGGCTGATAAGTATTTCAACCGCGACACCCTCTCCATCCCGTAAAATGCCGAGAAAAAGATGCTCCGGGCTTATATGGCTGTTCCCCAGCCTTATAGCTTCTTCCTTGCTGTAACCCAGAATGTCCTTTACTCTCTGTGAAAACTGTGAATCCATATTAAAATGTGTCAATTATCTTTCAGTTACCTGTTGCCAGCCATTCTGTCAGATACTATCCGACAAAAGTACATATAAATGAAAGATCAAAGTTAATTTAATGCCATTTTTATATAAGACAATTATTATGCCCAATTATGAACAAAAGATGTTAAAAATTCACCGCCTGAAAAGCTCAAAAGTAGCCGAATAATCACTATTTTCGTAAGTTAAATCCAGTAATGGATTTTGCTTGTGTAAATATTTAATTATTAATCTGTTATGGCAGAAAGAGAAAGGATTGTCCAGGTAAATATTGAGGAGGAGATGAAATCGGCCTATATTGATTATTCAATGTCGGTCATTGTTTCGAGGGCATTACCTGATGTGAGAGACG
>CAYNGW010000136.1:0-5920 GCA_964396955.1 uncultured Rikenellaceae bacterium
GACAAAAACAGCAATAGAAAATCCGGCAGCTCTTGAAAACGAGATCCGGTCCAACCTTTTAAAAGCCGGTGGTGCAGCATTTGTCGCTGAAGACAAAAGCTCATTCCTGGAACTTAAGAACATTCTTAAAATAATCGTTAATGCCGGAGGGATACCTTGTTATCCGGTCCTTCTTGATGATCCGTCAGGGAAATACACTGAATTTGAAAATAATGCTGAAAAGCTTTGTTCATCCTTGTCTTCCCTGGGCATAGGCTGTATTGAACTGATACCGGGCAGAAACGACCTGACCATTCTGCGGAATTTTGTTGAATTCTTTAATGAAAAAGGATTTGTAATAACATTCGGGACAGAGCATAATACTCCTGAGCTCATTCCTTTAACTGTCACATCAAGAGGTTCTGTACCTCTTGATGATAAACTTAAACTCATTGCATGGGAAGGTGTGTGTGTTATCGCCGCCCACCAGTACCTGAGGGCTCATAACCGGCAGGGTTATGTCCAGGATGACGGAACTCTGAGCCTGAAACAAAAGAATGGGATGGTACAGCTTGGCCGGATGGTAATTGAGTACTATTTAAACAGAAGTGATTATGAATCAGGAAATAAAAGATCTGATTGAGATATCAAGATTCTATGGAGGTGATAAGGACTTCGTGATAGCCGGAGGTGGCAATACATCATTCAAGGATGAACACACCATCTGGATAAAGGCAAGCGGACACCCTTTATCAGAGCTCACAGAAGAGGGGCTGGTTGCCTTAAGCAGGGAAAAACTGCATGAGATAGCTGCAAAGAGTTACTCCGATGATCCCGTATTAAGGGAAGAACAGGTAAAAACCGATCTTTTTAAAAGTATCATTGATCCCTTGCAGAACAAACGTCCCTCGGTTGAGACTTCATTGCATGAACTGATCAGGTATAAATTTGTTGTTCATCTTCATCCTTCGCTGGTAAACGGAGTACTGTGCAGCAGAAATGGAAAGAACTTCATTAACCAGCATTTCGGAGACAAGGCTCTTTTTGTACAATATACTGATCCGGGTTATACTCTTTTCAAAAAACTCGAAAAAGAGGTACTGATCTGCCGGGATAAAAATCACAGCGATCCGCAGATTATCTTCCTCGAAAACCATGGCGTTTTCGCTGGTGCGGATTCAACAGCTGAGATAAAAAAAATTTATCAGTCAATCATCGCCACTATCGAAAAAGAGATACCTCCTGTATCAGGTATTGAAAATCTTCCATATAATCCTTTGCTCCATAAGGTTTTGCCGGGAATACGCATGCTTCTTTCTGATGAGAAGCCTAAAGTAATCAGGTACAGACATAACACTCTGATATCCAGGTACTATGTTAATCCCCAGGAGTACCATAAAATTTCACTCCCGCTCATTCCCGATATCATTGTTTATTGCAAGGCCAGATATCTGTATATAGAGCAATCATCAACAGCAGAAAAGATCCTTGATACTTTCAAAAGCCAGCTCCCCTGCTTTCTTAATGAGTACGGGTATCTTCCCAGGGTTATCGTTATTAAGGATATGGGTGTTTTCGCGATCGGCGATACCTGTTCAGCGGCCGAAACCATTCTTGATGTTTTTGAAGACCTGATCAGGATTTGCCATTATGCCCTGCAATGCGGAGGGATAAAATTCCTTTCGCCTGAACAGGTTGCTTTTATTGACCAGTGGGAAGCAGAGAATTACAGAAGGAAAATCGCGAAACAGGATGACCATGAAAACAAGCTGGCTGATAAAGTTGCAATTGTCACAGGGGGTGCGCAGGGATTTGGCGCCGGTATTGCCGAAGGGCTCTTCAGACATAATGTCAATGTTGTGATTGCTGATCTTAATGAGGAGGCAGGCGGGAACCTGGTATCCAAACTGATGAAGGAAAAACCGTCAGGAAAAGCAATTTTTATCAGAACTGACGTTTCCGATCCGGAATCTGTAAAGCAGCTTGTAGTTGCGACAGTGAGCGAATTCGGGGGTCTTGATATCATGATAAGCAATGCCGGAATATTGAAAGCCGGAGGTCTTGATGAGATGGAACCGGAAGTATTTGCAAAGGTCACGAACATCAATTATTGCGGTTATTATTACAGTGCCAAATATGCTGCAGAGGTTATGAGACAGCAGAATCCTGAAAAGCCGGATTATTTTACGGACATAATACAGATCAACTCTAAATCGGGACTTCGCGGAAGCAACCGTAATTTTGCGTATGCCGGGGCAAAATTCGGAGGCATAGGGCTCACTCAGTCCTTTGCAATGGAACTGGCTCCCTTCAGGATAAAGGTCAATGCCATCTGCCCTGGTAATTTCTATGAAGGACCGTTATGGTCTGATCCTCAGAACGGATTGTTTGTGCAGTACCTTAAAACTGGCAAGGTCCCCGGCGCCAAAACTATTGAAGATGTCAGAAAATATTATGAGGAGCAGGTTCCGATGAAACGCAGCTGCCGGCTTGATGATGTGATGAAAGCACTTCTGTATATCATTGACCAGGAGTATGAAACAGGGCAGGCTGTGCCGGTGACCGGCGGACAGGTTATGTTAGGATGAAAACATGAAAACAAAAGCTGTAAGAATATACGGGAAGAAAGATCTGAGGCTGGAAGAATTTGAGTTGCCGGAAATGAAATATGCCGAGATCCTCGCCCGGGTCATTTCCGACAGCATTTGCATGTCGTCGCATAAGGCTGCCCTGCAAGGTGCTGAGCATAAGCGTATTCCCGATGACATAAACCTCAATCCCACAATAATCGGCCACGAATTTGCCGGAGTCATACTAAAAGTCGGCTCAAAATGGAAACACAGGTTCCATAAAGGACAGAAATTCACAATACAGCCGGCGATGGCCCATACCGGCACCCTTGATGCACCCGGTTATTCATATCGCTACATCGGAGGAGACGCCACAAACATAATTATCCCCGATATTGTAATGGAAGCCGACTGCCTTTTGCCTTACAAGGGTGAAGGTTGGTTCCCCGCATCGCTTTCCGAACCTATGTCATGCATCGTCGGTGCTTTTCATGCCAGTTACCATGTGCCGCCAGGAACATATAAGCATGAAATGGGCATCAGGGAAGGGGGCAAACTGGCAATACTTGCAGGTGTCGGACCCATGGGACTCGGAGCCATAGATTATGCCCTTCACCAAAATCGTAAACCTGCTTTTATCGCGGTTACTGATATTGATGACAACAGGCTGTCAAGGGCAGCCTGCCTCTTTCCTCCTGAACATGCTGAAAAAGAAGGAATTAAGCTGGTATATGTCAACACTGCGAAATTGGCCGATCCTGTCAGGCATCTTCGCGATCTTACAGGCGGAGGCGGATTTGATGATGTTTTTATATTTGCCCCGGTAAAGCAGGTTGTGGAACAGGGTGATGCAATCCTCGGCTTTGACGGATGTCTGAATTTCTTTGCCGGACCGACAAATCCGGAATTCAGGGCAGAATTTAATTTTTATAATGTTCATTACGCATTTACCCATATTGTCGGTACATCGGGTGGAAATACCGACGATATGCGTGAATCACTGAAGCTTATTGGTGAAGGAAGGATAAATCCGGCTGTAATGATAACTCATGTCGGGGGACTTGATGCCGTAGTGGATACGACACTGAACCTGCCTCAGATACCCGGCGGTAAAAAACTTATTTATACAAATATTTCAATGCCGCTTGTGTCGCTTTATAAGCTCGGGGAAACGGGAGTCCATAATATATTATACGCAGGATTGCACGAGATTGTTTCAAAAAACGACTATATCTGGTCGGTTGAAGCGGAAAAATACCTGCTTGCAAATGCTGAAGAGATATAGTTCTCGTAGCTCATACATACATCTGATGCGAAATCGATTCCGGTGGCAATAATCTGTGACCACTTCTC
This sequence comes from uncultured Rikenellaceae bacterium, assembly GCA_964396955.1. Classification (GTDB taxonomy): domain Bacteria; phylum Bacteroidota; class Bacteroidia; order Bacteroidales; family VadinHA17; genus LD21. The sequence continues at coordinate 3,903 of CAYNGW010000136.1, forward strand.
CTCTCCCATTTTGTCAAGCTCCCCTCTTTTGATACCATTCCTGTAGATAGCCGCCATCATCCCGGCATTGAAATTGTCGCCTGCGCCTATCGTACTTACCGGCGTAATTTTCCTGACAGGGAATTTTCCCGAGTAACCGGTTGTCCTCACAAAAACACCTTCTGCATTGGAGGTATAAACCATGCAATTGCAGTATTTGCTGACAACTTTCCATGCCTCATCAGGTGTACCGGCTCTGAAAATATTTTTAAAATCTTCATCGGATCCTCTTATTATGCAGGCCATCTTCATATTCTCCACTATCAGGGGTTTAAGCTCTTCAAGTTCCGAAGCATGCGCCATTCTGAAATTCGGATCATATATCACAATGGCTCCCTTTTCTTTGGATCTGAAAATAAAATCCCTGAATTTTCTTCTTATTTCACTGGTTATGGCATAAATTGAACCACAGAGAATTATATCATCCTTACGGATAAGGGGGAAATCCATTTCGAGCCTCTTTGCGGGATAGTCCTTGTAGAAAGAGTAGCTGGCGTCATTTTTTTCATTCAGAACAGCAATTGCCAGTGCTGTCTTGCCATCTTTATAATGATCCACAAAGGTTGTCCCGACCCCGTTTTCATGGAGAAATTTATCAATTATGCTTCCGACATCATCATCGGCATATTCGCTGATGAGACAGACCGGCAGTCCAATGCGTCCAAGAGAGACCGTGCTGTTGAGCATTGCTCCTCCGGGCTTGGCTGCCTGGGGCTGTCCGTTTTTGAAGATTATGTCCAGAAGCGTTTCTCCTATGCCGTAAATCTTTTTCATAAATTATTGCAGCTTCCTTATTAATATTTGGTTGCTAACTACAAAGGTGCACAAAGTACACACAAAGTAGCACAAAGGAAATACATTAATATATCTTTATCTTTGTTTTGTTAAAAAAACCTTTTCTGATGAAAGCGATGATGCTTACAGGGATCCGGCAAATGGAAATGAAGGAAGTTCCGGATCCTGTCATTACTAATCCGGAGGATGTAAAAATCCGGATGTCTGTTGTTGGCATATGCGGATCGGATATCCACTATTATACCAGGGGAAAAATCGGTTCCCAGGTTGTCAGCTATCCTTTTACGGTCGGGCATGAAGGTGCCGGTGTAGTGGTGGAAACAGGATCCTCGGTCAAGAGGGTAAAACCAGGTGATGCAATAGCCATTGAACCTGCAATGTCATGTCATGAATGTGATCAATGCCTTGCCGGAAGGCCTCATACATGCCGGAAACTCAGGTTCTTAGGCTGTCCTGGACAGGCTGAAGGCTGCCTGTCGGAATATATTGTCATGCCTGAGAAGAGTTGTTACCCACTGGGAAGAGGACTTACTCCTGATCATGGTGCTATTTCTGAACCTCTTTCCATCGGGATCTATTCTGTTAAGAAAGCTGGTGACATAAGAAGAGGCAGGATTGCCATTCTGGGATTCGGCCCGATCGGAATGAGTGTTTTTCTTGCAGCAAAAGCTCAGGGTACTGATTATATTTATATTACAGACAAAATAGATGCCCGTCTGGAGATTGCCCGGAAGGAAGGCGTGACATTTGCAGGTAATCCCCTGAACGATAATATTGAAGAAACTATAATTGGAAAAGAGCCGCCGGGACTTGATGTCGTTTTTGAATGCTGCGGTCAGCAGGAAGCACTCGATCAGGCCGTTAATATCCTCAAGCCGGGAGGAAAGCTGATAGTGGTCGGCATTCCTGAGACAGACAGATGGTCAGTCAGCGCCGATGCCACCCGTCGCAGGGAAATATCAGTTTTCTTTGTCAGGCGGGAAGTGGATTGTGTTGAACCTGCTCTTGAAATGATAAAAAGCGGAATGATCAAAATAAGCAACATGATAACTCACCGTTTTCCGTTTGTCCGGACAAAAGAGGCTTTCGATCATGTTGCCGGCTATAAGGACGGTGTAATGAAAGCAATGATAGATTTTTAATCAATCAGATATCTGTATCTCAACAGAGCCTCAAGAAAATAG